>NZ_SDLI01000002.1:0-300000 GCF_004123195.1 Ammoniphilus sp. CFH 90114 | reverse complement strand
CCCATATCCCCCTCTGAAATCGTTTTTATTTTTATGAAAAAAAGACAGGTGATTGACCTGTCTTAAAATTATCAGAATGCTATTTATTTTTGAAGTTTTAGACCATAAGGAGGATAAACATCATTGAATTTATTTTGTTCATAAAAATCACGAATGGCTCCTAAAGTACCTTCTTTCTGGCCTGCCCACATTTCCATAAATCAACTCTGCATAAATCTTCTTTTGGGAAATTAAATACTCCAAGTACCGTCGCGCCGTTGAACGACTTACTCCTGATTCCTTACTCAGCATCTCCGCTGTCATCCCCTTGTCTTCCATCTGGGCTACAAACCTAAGAATCCGATCCAGAGTCAATGGGTCGATCCCTTTTGGAATATCCTCTTCCTCTTCTTCTTGGAAGGATAAAGATTGTTCCTTTTTCCATAATTCCTCGATCTGCTGGGCTGACAGTGTTTCCGTTTCTTCAAGACGTTGGAGATGAGAGCGATACTTTTCTAAGCTAGCTCGGAATCGGTCGAAGGTTAGTGGTTTTACAATATAATCGAATACCCCTCCATGGAGAGCTTTGCGCACGACCTCTACTTCAGAAGCGGCTGTAATCATAATGACATCGGTATGTTGAAAGTTTTGCCGGATAACAGGTACGAGATCAATTCCTCTCATATCAGGCAAATAGACATCAAGCAAAACAAGCTGGGGTCCTACGACTTCCAGCCACTCCCTAGCCTGTTCTCCTGTCGTTGCCGTAGCAATAACAGAAAAGCCCTCGACCTTTTCTGTAAACCTTCGATGAATCTCAGCTATACGGATATCATCCTCAACAATTAATACTTCGATGGGCTTACTCATACATTTCACTCCTCTCCTTAGGAATAGCTATGATGAAGAGGGCTCCGCCTATATCTCCTCGTTCAATAGCAATCGTTCCATCTAATTCATCAACTAATTCTTTCACTCGGGCTAGTCCAATTCCTCGATTTTCGCCTTCCTTGGTAGAAAAACCTCGCTTAAAAATAAGGGTAAGCCATTCATCATGGATCCCAGGACCTGAATCTTCAATCTCAAACAAGAGATCATCTCCAATATCCGTGACGAATAATCTAACTAACCTATTATCCTCTGGGTTTTTCTCTACAGATTCAAACGCGTTCGTAATTAAATTCCCTATAATGGACACGATGGCACTGCTGTCGATATGATGGGGCAATTTCTTCAGACTGCTCTCTCGGTCTAGAAGAAATTGAACCTTGAGTTCTTTTGCCCGATTATAAAATCCTAACATAATTCCCCCAAGCCAAGGGTCTTGAAGCTTACTCATAATAAAATGAACGATATCCTGATGGTCAGCGGTTTCTTTATGAATGAGCTCAAGCGCTTGATCATAGGATTCCAATTGTAAGAGACCAGATAGGGTGTAAAGCAAATTATTAAACTCATGGGTTTGAGCCCTTAACGCTTCCGCATATCGCGTCACTTGTGAAAGTTCCTCCGTTAACTGATCTATTTCCGACTTCAGCCGGAAACTCGATACCACACCAATGACCTTGTCTCCGGATTTTACTGGTAATCGATTCGCAATAATGACATTCCCTCTTACGATCATTTGTCGATCGAGCTGCTCCTCTCCTGTATGAAGAACTTCTAAAATCGTGCTGTGAGGGATCACCTCTAGAACCGGCTTACCGATCAGATCTTCGTTGGGAAGAGAGAGAATATCATAAGCCGCTTGGTTCGCCATCGAGACTTGTCCTTTTCGATTCACTACAATGATCCCTTCCCTTACCGATTGAATAACCGCATCTCTTTCCTTATATAGAGAAGAAATCTCCTCCGGCTCTAAGCCGAACATAGAATTCTTAATACTTCGCGCCAGATAAACAGAGCCTAAAACACCAATTAAAATTCCAAGAACAGCTATCCCTAAAATACGCCAGCCTAGGAATTCAATTGTATCCTCAATATCCTCCAGCAGAAAGCCTACCGATACAACACCTATGATCTTCCCGCTGTCATCTTTAATAGGAACCTTACCCCGCAAGGAAGGTCCTAGAGATCCTATTGCCTTAGAGATGTAAGATTCGCCATAAACTAAAGCCCTTTCATTATCCCCTCCCACCATCTCTTTACCGATTCTTTCTGGTAAGGGGTGGGAATAACGTACCCCGTGCTCGTTACCTACCACAATAAATTCAGCATCAGTTTCTAATCTAATTCTTTCTACTGTGGGTTGAATGGCAATCCATGGTTCGGACGTTTTAAAAGCTTCATGAATCTCAGGCATCGTTGCCACATATTGGGCTAGATGAAGGGCCCGCTTCCCCACTTGCTGCTCGATGGAATGAGAAGTGGCGTAAAAAAATAAAGCACTTGTTAAAACGACAATGAGCAGAACGAGGAATACGTTAAGTAAAGTAATTCGGTGCTGCAGTTTAAGCTTGATCAGATTCCTCATCAATATCTCTCCAGTGAGTCATTTTTTACTATCGTACAATAATTTTTCCTCTTAATCTAACGATTGTAAACCCAATAAATATTACCTATAATGTTTAATATCGCCGTCTTGAGGGGGAATAGAGATGGAGTTTAGGCAGCTTCATACTTTTTTAACACTAGCAGAGATTCGGGGGTTCACCCGTACCGCAGAATGGCTAGGATATGCGCAATCCAGTGTAACCGCTCAGATCCAAGCCCTTGAAGAGGAGCTGGGAGTGAAGCTTTTTGACCGTCTAGGAAAAAAGGTTGTCTTAACCGAAGCCGGAGAAAAGTTGCTTCCCGTCGCTCAAGAAATTCAACGATTACATGATTACGCGAAAGAGTTAGTCAGAGATAGTAAGGAACCCTCTGGAACCCTTGTTATTGGTGCGACAGAATCGCTTGCTGCCTATCGTCTACCACCCATTATTCAATCCTACCGTCAGAGATTTCCCCAAGTGAAGTTAATTCTTCGACCTGGATTTTGCTCTGAGCTTCGCAATGATGTTCGAGAAGGAAAATTAGACATGAGTTTTCTACTCGGTCCCGAGGTGCCATCAACCGATCTCATACTAGAAACCCTTGCATTAGAGAAAATGGTATTAATCGCCCCTAACGATCACCGATTAATAGGAACAAAAGGGATAGACGCTCACGACCTGCAGAAGGAAATGATACTCCATACGGAGCCTGGTTCTAGCTATCGAATGTCCTTCGAACAATATTTGAAGAGTCACAACATTCTCGAACATCAGTCTGGTGATTTTTGGAATATTGAGGCCATAAAAAGCTGTGTCATTTCCGGTCTAGGAATCTCCTATCTTCCTAAGTTTACAATTGAAAGTGAGCTTAGAGAAAACAAACTTAGTGAATTGGACTGGAAGGACCCCATACCAGCTGTATCCATGCATATGACCTATCATAAATCAAAAGTCATTTCACCAGCGCTGCGAGAATGGATGAACCTGGTCCTAGAGCATGCTAAGCTATGGCAAGAAGCTCAAGCCTACTAAACAAAACACAAAACAGCAGGGTCCCGTAGACCCCGCTGTTGCTCAATGCGTTATACAATATTTTCGACCTTCTCATTCACTTTTTTTGAATCAACATTGGAAGTCCGAAGTGGAATTTCTTTTAAGAAAAGATTAAAGAACAGCGCGGCCAGGACAACGAAAGTGCTTAAAAGAAAGACTTGTGTTAAAGAATAGTTAAGTGCATCCTTTAAGGATAAGATGAGTTGATCTAACATGGGTTGCACTTGTGCAGGAAGGTCTGCTTTCATTTGCGTAACAGCCTCATGGTTCATAAGGATCTGGGGATTATCAAGGTTAATATCCCCTAACACTCCCTCTGGCAGGATGGGAAGGTTGGATTCTGCGAGCCTTTCCGACATTCTTGAACTCATCACATACCCCATAATGGCAACGCCAATCGTTGCTCCTGTTTGCCTGAACAATTGAGCAGTTGCTGTCGCAACGCCTAAATATTTATGATCCACGGCATTTTGTACAGTGAGCGTAAAGATCGGCATGGTCATTCCAAGTCCAATTCCTGTGATAATAAGGTTAAAAATCATGGTGGGCAATGCAGCATCCGATGTTAGAGTCGAGTTCAAGAACATTCCCATCGCCATAATAGAAAAACCAATTAAGCCCAGCATCTTATATTTCCCTGTCCGCGTAATCCATTGACCTGCAATCGCACTAAATGTCACCATGGAAATCGTCATGACCATCTCCACGAGTCCTGAGGTTGTGGCTGATTCACCTAATACTCCTTGTACGTAAAAGGGAGCATACATAATCACCCCAAACATTCCCATTCCAGCAAAGAAAGATACGATGATGGATATGGTAACCACCCTGTTTTTAAACAATTCAAGTGGAACAACCGGACTAGCCACCCGCCGTTCAACATAGATAAACAAAATCAAGGAGATTAGTGAAACTCCAAATAAACTCATGATTTCAATAGATGTCCATGCATATTCTGTTCCCGCCCAGCTAAACCCTAATAATAAAGTTAATATCACCATTGACAGTAATAAGGATCCTATATAATCTACTTTTTCTTTATCTTTTCGTACAGCTTGAGGATAGAGCTTCAGAATCATAGAGAAAGCCACGAAACCGATCGGTAAGAATACCCAAAACACCCATGACCAATCTAGATGATCAACGATATATCCACCGAGAGTGGGGCCGAATAAGCTGGACAGACCAAACACACCACCCATCATCCCTTGCCAACGACCTCTCTCCCGTGGAGAAAACAAATCGCCAACCGTAGTAAACGCAGTGGACATAATCATACCACCACCCAACCCTTGTATCCCGCGATAAGCAATCAGTTCATAGATTGAACCAGAAAAACCGCTCAACAAACCGCCCACCATGAAGATACCAATCCCAGATAGGATAAATATTTTCCGGCCGTAAATATCTGATAATTTACCTACAAGGGCCGCCGTTATGCTCGATGTGAGAGCATAAATGGTAAAGACCCAGTTGAAGTAGTCCATCCCGCCAATTTCGGCCACAATCTTGGGTAAGGAAGTCCCTACAATCGTCATATTAAGAGCAGAGAAAAACATAGCCGACATAACCGCAGCCATAATGATGATTTTCTTACGCATTTCCAGATGTTCCAAGGTATTCCCCCCTCTTCTTACTTACCTCATTATTTTGATCCTTTATAAATAGCAATGGCTTGGGTAATTTTCTGAAGTGAAGAAATAACCGAGGTAATCTCCTCATATGTAAAGTCCTTCAGAATTTCTTCGAATAACTTTACATTCTTATTCCTCTTCCTCTGCAAAAATTCTTTTCCCTGATCGGTTAGAGAAATGACCACAACTCTTCTGTCCTTTTTATCTCGTTCACGCGCAATAAGTCCAAGGCTCTCTAGCTTATCAGCAATCGCCGTCGCTGCCCCTGGCGTAATATCGAAGTACTTTGAAATATCCGTTGTCTTAATGCTCCCTTGACCATGTATCATAAATAACAGAAACATATTTGCGTGGGTCAGTCCACTGTCATCATTTGATTGGATAATATCAACAAAGCTTTCATGGACCTGTTTTAATGCGATGAGCAACTGTTCAAACTGATTCAATGAGAACCTCCAAATATTTTAATAACTAAACTATATCTAAACAAAATATAATACTTATTAAAGTTAATGTCAAGATATTGTCACATCTTACTCGCTTAATGAAAAAACCGACACAGCGTGTGTCGGTTTACTATCGTAAAAAAGATATAAAGACGATACCTATAATCGCAACAATGGATACATGTAAACCATTAGATCTAAATCCCACTTGAAACCCTGATATCCCTGATATTCTGCTAACCATTAAATTTAATCCAGAAAACGGGCTTAGGACTGTTGAAGTCGACCAAGCGAGTAATAGCAACATAGCAAGAGCTAAATTGTTGATCTCTAATGATTGAGCATTCAATTGCATAGCCAATGCTGAAACTACAGCTAATTGATGTAACCCAATATACGTAAAGACAATAACGATGATCATAACAGTCAGAGCAAACATAAAAAATGAATATTGAGCCATGTTGTTTAAAAAATGACCGATCCCATCGGCGAAATCTGTCCCCTGTACAGCGTGACCTAATAGCCCAGCGCTTGTAAAAAGCATAATTTCGTTGCTCATCATGGGGACTGTTTCACTTCGATAACTTTTTAGCTGGGGCAACAATCGAGTCCATCCCTTAAACAATAAAGCCCACAAGAAAGGAAAAATAATCGAAATCAAACTAACGATAACCAACATAGACCAATGGGTGATCGACTCAATTAACAAGGATACACTCATTAAAGTAAATACGAAAAACACAAGCTGCACTAACTGATTACGGTGTTTTCGCTCAAGGGGCGCATCAGCGCTAGATTCGGTTATTAAGGGATGGCCCCTCTCCCAAACTACAAATAAAACATTGCCTATGAGTAAGGAAAGAAGGGAAAAACAAAAACCGTATACGATATAATCCCCCACAGGAATGTGTAAATAATAGAGTACTAGGGATACAGAAGCAAAGTAAGGTGACCACATTGGTGAGCTAGAAAACCCCACAAGATAACTTTTTGCAGAAACAGTCGAAGGCAATTTAAGATCTTTCAGGAACTCATTAATAATCCGCACAGAGCCTAAATTAAGTACAGGAGAGAGAATAAACATGGTCCCCGTAATACCTGCAAAGAATTTCTTTGGATGGTGAAGCAGATTCCGTAACAAGCTATCAATAGCTGCAAAATACCCACCTACCCGGAGGGGAAGGGCTATAAGCGGGGCTAGAACAATAAGACAGAGTAAAGGGAGAACTAATAATAATCCTTGACTAACCCCCTCTATTCCCGACCCCTTATAAAATTCCAAAAATACTCCCGTGGCCATCATACCGAGACCAAGTAATCGTGGAAATCCCTTTGCTATCAGTGAACTGCTGGCAAATGCCGCAAAAACCATAGCCACAACAAGATATTCAAGCCATTCTATTCGCAAAAAATAGTTTACCAAAAACACTCCACACATCATTAAAATGAAGTAAACTCGCATTTCTCTCTCTCCCTAATTCCAGCCTTTATCTATAACTTAGAAAATTAAAACACATCTCTATGTTAGGAGCATTTCAAAATATAGTCAAGATTTTACGAAAAGACTCCACTATATAATAAAAACCATATTGCATATAAGCAATATGGTTTTAAGGCACTTTAACAAAACCCACTTGGTCACAAACCAGCCCGGTAAAGCGGAAAGGATTCGCATATATGCTGCATATTGTCTCTGACACGGTTTACTACCTCTTCCGAACCTTTGCTTTTAAGTACGGATACAATAGATAGCCCAATTTCAGCCATTTCCTCCGTTTTCATGCCCCGACTCGTAACCGCAGCCGTTCCAATTCGTATCCCACTAGTAACAAACGGGCTTGCTGGATCAAAGGGAATGGTATTCTTATTGACCGTGATGCCCGCTTGTTCCAACAGACGCTCAGCTTCCTTGCCAGTCAGTCCCCATGTTCTTACATCTACCAGGACCAGATGATTATCTGTCCCTCCGGAAACGAGTACCGCCCCCTCTTCTTTCAGTGTTTTAGACAGAACGGAGGCATTCGCAACCACTTGAGCCACATATTCATGGAAATCAGAATCTAGCGCTTCTTTAAAACACACCGCTTTCGCTGCAATCACATGCATGAGCGGTCCACCTTGAATCCCAGGAAAAATGGATTTGTTTATGGCTTTAGACATTTCCACGTCATTCGTTAGTATGACCCCTCCCCTTGGCCCGCGCAACGTCTTATGTGTTGTGCTGGTCACGACATGAGCATGAGGAAGGGGAGAGGGATGCAGCCCTGCAGCCACTAAACCCGCGATATGAGCCATATCTACCATCAGGTAGGCCCCAACTTTATCCGCAATTTTTCTAAATCGATTGAAGTCTATCATCCTAGGATAGGCGCTCGCCCCGGCAATAATCATTTTCGGACGAGATTGAAGGGCAAGCTCTTCCACTTCATCGTAATCAATGAAATGCGTTTCCTTATTCACACCATAGGAAACGACATCAAACCATTTCCCTGAGATGCTGACTGGGCTTCCGTGTGTTAAGTGTCCGCCATGGGAGAGATTCATTCCCATAATCTTATCACCCGGCTGCAGTAAGGCAAAAAATACGGCCAGATTCGCTTGGGCGCCGGAATGTGGTTGAACATTAGCATACGCTGCACCGAATAGCCTTTTTAACCTATCAATGGCGAGATTTTCCACGATATCCACATGCTCACATCCGCCATAATACCGTTTACCCGGATACCCCTCAGCATATTTGTTGGTTAAAACTGTACCCATCGCTTCCATAACATCCGTGCTAACAAAGTTTTCCGAAGCAATTAACTCAATTGTTCTGCTTTGCCTCTTACGTTCCTTTTCAATCGCCTCAAAAATTTCCTGGTCATGGATGGATAAGCTCATTCGTTCTGTACCTCCCTAGATTTAGTCCTTTCCCCAACAAAAAAGACAGGGGAAAGGTAAGTAAATATTCTACCTTTCCTCTGTCCTTTTACCTGAGAGTTTAACTCTTGATTCAAGAGTCTACCCCTTTGGTGGCTTATCGCTCTCTCCAGAGGTGCGTCCCATTGCGATCCTTTTACCTGAGAGTTACGTCCTAAGGTTTTTTAGGACTTGCTCCTTCGGTGCTGGTTCTAATCCGTCCAGTCTCTCACACAATTTTCATCCGCCGTATTTAATTTTGATAAGCTCGCTCACTGTTGCTTACTTAGAATACATGAGGCAATTTGGCTAATAACCGCTTAATGGCCTTGTTGCTTTCCTTTAGTACTATCGATTCATCCATCGTCTTCATGACTCGGTTCTCCATTGCCACCTGTCCATTGATAATTGTCGTTTCTACATCTGCTCGTGTGGCAGAATAAACAATCCTTGAGATGGTATCCACTCCAAAAGAGGGATACATATGGAAGCCATTTAGGTTAAGAATCGCCAAATCCGCCTTCTTCCCTACCTCAAGACTTCCGATTTCATGATCAAGTCCCATCGCCTTAGCGCCTCCGATTGTCGCCATACGAAAGACAGTTTTGGCATCCATGGCAGTAGGTCCACAATGCGGCTTATGGATGATGGCTGCTAAACGCATTTCGTTGAACATATCCAAGTTATTGTTGCAAGGTGCCCCATCAGCCCCCAAACTGACAAAAGCTTCTCCACTTAATAGTCCTGGTACATCAGAAATCCCAGAAGCAAGCTTCAAATTCGATCCTGGACAATGGCTCACTTTCACTCCTCGTTCCCGAATAATTCGCTTTTCTTCCTCATTGAGCCAAATGCAATGCGCCAAGATCAAGCGGTGATTAGCTAACCCGATATGATCAAGGTACACGACATTGCGCATGCCCCTTTCTCTTTCAACCAGTTCAATTTCTCCACGATTTTCCGAGGCATGAGTATGCACTCGAACATTATATTTTTCGGACAATTCCCTTACTTCTACAAGCAGTTCCTCTGTACAGGAAACAACAAAGCGTGGACAGAACGCATATTGGATTCTACCATTATCATAGTTGTGCCATTTCTCTAATAGATCCACACTAGCTTGGATCGACTCCGTCGTTTTCTCCCTTAACCTTAGAGGGACTTCATCTCCCTTATCCATCATTACCTTACCCGACATCACTCGAATCCCGCTCTGTGCCATAGCTTGGAAAGCTTCATCGGCGTAATGTACGGTTTCCATATCCACAATGGAAGTTGTTCCACTTTGTATCAATTCACCCGCGCCAAGCATAGCGGAATAATAGCTCGATTCTGCATCGTGAGAAGCCTCGAGCGGCCAGATTCGTTTTTTTAGCCAGTCCAGTAGCTCAAGATCATCTGCTTGACCCCGAAACAATGTTTGGCATAAATGAATATGGGTTTGGATAAATCCCGGCACTACTGTTCGGCGACTTGCATCGATGACTTTATCTGCTTGAACGTCCGTTATTTCTCCAATATCAACGATACGATCCTCCTCAATGAGGATATCCCCGTGAATGATTTCCTCTTTTGCATTCATGGTTACAATTTCGGCGTTTTTAATTAATAATCTCAAACTACACATCCCCCTTACTAATAAATAAGAAAGAAGACAATGAAAAAACCCCTGACTATGAAAGAAAGCTTACCATCATAGTCAGGAGATTTACGGTCCCTGGTAGATACTTCCGAACCCTATTTTCGGAATTATATTCACGTTTCATTACTACAGTTATTATACAAAAACTTTTCTAACTTTTCAATATGTTTTGAATAATATTTTATTCGTAAGTATTGCTACCTTATGCACAAACTTCACATATTTTACAAGCTTTTAAATCCCTTATAACTACTATATAATAATAGATGAATTTGAGCTAAATATAGTGATACACTATATCTATAAATATAACAATAATGATATACTATATTCAAAAATATCAACAATAATGATACACTATGATAGGGTTATTATTGATCCAGAAAAGGTGTTTGACCACCCTAGCTTACTGTCACGCCTAAGCAGGAGCGCCTACATCCTTTCTGTAAATCTTAGGATATAAGGATGGTTAAAATGACTAACAGACAAACTAAAACAGACGTCATCTTAATTGGTGCCGGAATTATGAGTGCGACTTTGGGAACACTTCTGAAGGAATTAGTACCGGACTGGAGAATTACAGTGTTTGAGAAGCTCGCAAACGCAGGAGAAGAAAGCTCTAACGAGTGGAACAATGCTGGAACGGGACATGCTGCACTGTGTGAGCTTAACTACACCGCCGAAAAACCGGACGGATCCATAGATATTAGCAAAGCTATCAAAATTAATGAACAATTTCAAGTTTCCATGCAGTTTTGGTCCTATCTTGTAAACAGCAATCTGATTCGTAATCCGCAGGACTTTATCATGCCATTACCTCATATCAGCTTTGTACATGGGGAACAAGATGTCAACTTTTTAAAGAAGCGATTTGAAGCTCTATCTAGCAATCCTTTGTTTAAGGGGATGGAATTTTCCGATGACCCGGCCAAATTGATAGAGTGGATCCCATTAATGATGAAGGACCGCCCATCCAATGAACCTATAGCTGCAACAAAAATCGACTCTGGAACGGATGTCAACTTTGGCGCTTTAACCCGTATGTTAGTTGACCACTTAAAGAGTAAAAACGTAGGCATCCACTACAATCATAGTGTCAATGATATTAAACGTACTAGCGATGGATTATGGGAATTAAAAGTACGAAATCTCGATAACGGTACTGTTGAACATCATCGTGCCAAGTTCGTCTTTATCGGAGGCGGGGGTGGAAGCCTGCACTTGCTTCAAAAATCCGGTATCCCTGAAGGTAAACATATTGGAGGATTCCCGGTAAGCGGAATATTTATGGCGTGTAATAATCCAGAAGTGATAGAACAGCATCACGCAAAAGTATACGGTAAAGCGAAAGTTGGGGCACCACCTATGTCTGTCCCGCATTTGGACACAAGATATATTGACAATAAAAAGACCTTACTATTTGGCCCATTTGCCGGTTTCTCACCGAAGTTTCTAAAATCTGGTTCCATGTTCGATTTAGTAACTTCCGTCAAACCCGATAATGTCTTAACCATGTTGGCTGCAGGGGCAAAAGAGATGTCACTGACTAAATACCTGATACAACAAGTTATGTTATCAAAAGAACAGCGCATGGAAGAGTTACGTGAGTTTATCCCGGACGCCAGAATTGAGGATTGGGATTTAGTCATAGCGGGCCAACGTGTCCAAGTTATTAAGGATACTGAAGCAGGTGGCAAAGGAACTCTTCAATTTGGTACGGAAGTGATTAGTGCTGCTGATGGCTCAATAGCTGCATTGCTTGGTGCTTCTCCGGGCGCGTCTACCGCTGTTTCTGTCATGCTTGAAGTAATGAAAAAGTGCTTCCCACAACATATCAATGCATGGGAACCAAAATTGAAGGAAATGATTCCTTCTTATGGTGTGTCGCTTATGACAAAACCAGAACTCATCGAAGAAATTCATGCATCAACTGCGCAGACGCTCGGCCTAAGCGAAGAGTTGCTTTTACAATTAGTACACTAATATCATAGATTTATTATTATCAGAAATTCTTCCATTGTATTCAAAAAGGACTTCTCAATTTTGTGGGAAGTCCTTTTTTTTCAAGGGAGGGGTAGAAAAAAGAACCTAGTAGTAGTATACTGGGTTCTTTTAATTGCTCATCAAATTTGTATGTTTCACTTTGAATATTGCAACAAAGGAGGGTTGCTCGCTTTTGAGATATTTACAGAACCATCGTTGCAATATGGTAATACCACATAAACCGTCGTCCCTTTTCCCATCTCACTTTCAAACGAGAGATCCCCATTATGCTCTTGTACAATCTTTTTACAAATCGTAAGACCCAAACCCGTTCCTTTTTCCTTTAAACTATAGAATGGCTGACCTAGTTTTTCCATTCGCTCTTCGGGAATTCCCATGCCGTTATCTATTACGGAAACTAAAACGAATGCTTCCCCCTGGGATTGCACTCTCAGCCTAATCACTCCTCCGCTCGGCATGGCTTCGATCGCATTTTTCATAAGATTAATGAAGACCTGTTTGATCTGGTTTACATTACATGTAATCATAGGAAGTTCTTCATCGATCTCTGCCTCCAGTTGGATATTATGAAGTATGGCTTGAGGAGTAAGCAGAAGTGTGACCTGTTCTAGTATCTCCCTGATAGGGACCGTCTTTCTCTCCGCTGCTAGCGGTTTTGCCAAATATAATAATTCATTCGTAATAGCTTCGATCCGATCCAATTCATCATCCATAATACCAAGATAAGAAGAAGGATTATCCTTCTTAATCAAATGGATGAAACCCTTTAATGTAGTCAGAGGGTTCCTTAATTCATGTGCGATTCCTGCTGCCAGCTCTCCAACAAGAGATAATTTTTCTGTATTTCGCAAGAACTCGTCGGTTTTCTTTTGTTCTGTAATATCTCTATACACACCTGAAAATCCAATAACGTGGCCGTTCCGGTCATATATTGTGGAGACAGATATACTCACGTGAAATGGCTCCCCATTCTTTCGCAATCGGACGGCTTCATATCCAATGACGGATCCATTGGTCTTCGTCTGTCTGCGAAACCGGGAAGCCTCTTCTTGATATTCAGCAGGAATCCATGGAAGGGTCTTCCTCCCCAACACTTCCCCTGCCCTCCATCCTGACATTTTCTCAAAAGCGGGATTGATTTTTATAATTCGTTCATCACGATCTAGAATCACAATTCCATCTGCATTATGAGTAATATAAGATTCAAGCTGTTCCTTCGCTTCATGTAAATCGTGAACGGTCTTCTCCATATCCTCTTGAGACTTCTTAAGCTTCATCAGGGTTTGCTGTGACCCTCGCAAGGATTCAATAAGATGAAAAGCAACAGCTCCTCCTAGGAACGCAGCACCAGCGTAAACAATCCAAAAATCAAAACGATGGATCGTTAAAACGTCTGGAAGGATGAAAAGCAAAATCAACACAGTAGCAACCAGCGTAATGTACCAGCTGAAACGGTAAGACCTTATCAGGGGCGGAAGAATGACCCCAATGAGGGCATCCAGCCCGAGAATCAAGATGGGTATAGAGTAATCACCAAGTGGTTCGGTCAAAGAGAATCTTCCCATAGACGCTAAGATCCAAGCAGGAAAAGCGGAAGCCCATCCCCCATAGAAAGCAGCTAATAAAATAGGAAGGTGCCTAAGGTCTACTAATCCACTCTCTAGCTGAAAGCGGAAAAACATGAGAACGACACTCACAAATCCAAAACTAAAGCCAAGAACTACTCTCGATTTTAGTGGAGAATCTCTGAAAACAGGTTCCTTACAAATATAATAATGAATGATAAATACCATAGACAAAAAAAGGGCTGCATTAATGATCATATAACTTATCACAATTATACTCCTTAAGGCCAACATTAAAACGGATTGGCATAAGTAATGCTTTCATATAAAACTTTTAACAATATCAAATTATATACATGTATTCCATCAATTTACTCTATAAATATAGCATATTAAAACCCTTCATCACCAGTAATTCATCTTTTTTACATATTTATAAAACAAAAATGGACTTCTTCGAAAAGAAGTCCTTTAAATATAAGCAACGATGACTTATTGGGTATTTTCCTGAACATCCACTTTTACACCATCAACTAAAAGGGTTTGGCCTTTTACGACCACTTGATCTCCAGCATGGAGACCTTCTTTGATTTCCACTTGTTCGCTTGTTTCTGTTCCTGTCGTGACTTCCACTTTCATTGCTTTGTTTTCCTCTAACTTATAAACAAATCTCTTTCCTTGTTCCTCAACCAACGCTTTACGTGGGATAAGGGTTAATTTTTCACCGCTACCGGAACCAAAACGAACGTGTACGACCATGTCCGCTTTCAATTCCAGGTTCGAATTAGGGATGCTAATCTCAACCGGATAGGCTTTTACATCATTATTCATAATGGGGCTGACGGCTGTCACTTTTGCTTCTAACTGTTTATTTAAGGTTGGTATTTCTACGTTCACATTACTTCCTACTTGAATTTGAGTTAATTCCTGTTCCGAAACATTCGTTTTCACCTTAACCGGATCCATACGGGCCATACTGACTACAGGGGATTGCGGCCCGACGATCTGTCCCGTTGAACCGTGAACGATGGAAACGATACCTGTAATAGGAGCCGTTACGGTTGCGTTAACCAATTGGCTTTGCGCATTTTCTAAAGCAACTCGTGCTTGATCAACAGATGCTTTAGTCACTTGAACACCATTTTTATTTTTAGCATGCTCAAGATTTTTCTTTGCGTTATCATAAGACAACTTCGCGTTTTCCAAAGAGGTCTGTGCATTTGCTAAGCCTATCTGTGCATTTTTCAATGCCGTTTCGACTCTCTCTAGCTCCGAGTTGGGTACTGCTCCTGCCGTATGCAACTGTCTTGTACGTTGCTCAGCCATAGTCGCATCCTGTAGAGCCTGCTCTTGCTGTGTCACTGCATTCTGTGCTTGAGTAATGGCATTTTGATATTGAATCACCGAAGACTCGGCCTGGTCAATTCCTTGTACAGCACCGCTTTCTGCTTGTTTTAGATTGGCTAAGCTTAATCGATAAGCGGCTTCTGCCTGTTTTACGCTGTTGGCAAGATCCGTTTGATCTAAGGTGAACAGAACCTCTCCTTGTTGAACAAACTGTCCAAGAGAAACGTTAATCTTCTGGATTTTACCAGAGACTTTAGGTGACACGTCCACGGCTTCATCTGGGGATAGTTTTCCCGTAATGGATGCTCGTTCCTCAATCGTTCCCTCCGATACCTTTTCTACTTGAACCGGAACAACTTGTTCTTCTGCCGATTGTATGACAGGCTCAGCTTTTGTACAAGCTGATAAGGTCACGGAGAAAGCTAGTATTGAGATCAAAATATATCGGTTTGTCTTCATCTATTCCTTCCCTTCTAAGCCTGAACACTTGGTTCCGGACTTGTTTTCTTTGTTTTGCGGTTCTTCAGCTTTTGTTTCATATCATCAAATAACGTATAGACGACAGGAATGAGGATTAAAGTAATCACTGTTGAAAAACTTAACCCAAAGGCTACGACGATGGCCATCGGCGCCTGACCTTCATTCCCCGATCCTCCCCCGAAGGCTAATGGCAAAATCGCCAAGATCGTAGATAGGGTTGTCATCAGAATAGGACGCAAACGAATAGGTCCAGCTTTTAAAATCGCCTCGTTTCGCTCTACTCCTTCTCCTCTTAATTGATCTACGAAATCAATTAACACGATTGCGTTGTTCACAACGATACCAATGAGTAAGATATAACCGATTAACGCCATGACACTAAGAGGGGTATCCATGATAAGAAGACCCGCTACGACCCCAATAAAGGTAGGAGGAATCGAGAACATGATGATAAATGGGCTTAAAAGAGACTCAAACTGAGCAGCCATGACCATATAAACGAGGACAATGGAAAGAAGCATCGCTAAGCCCAAGCTAGTGAAGGATTCTGCCATATCCTCACTCTGCCCTCCAACTTGAACAAAGTAACCTTCAGGAAGTTGAATTTGGTCTATCTTTGCCTGCACGTCCCTCATAATGGAGCCCAAGTCACGACCAAAAATATCACCGGAAATCTGTACCTCTTTTGTCTGATTCGCACGCTTAATCGTTTGTGGAACATCTTCTTTAATCAGCGTAGCTACCGAAGTCAAAGGTATATTCGCCCCTCCTGGGGTGGTAATGCGAAGGCGCTCTAAGTAACCAATATCTTCTGTGTATTCGGCTGGAAGCTTAATTCTTACGTCGATTTCGTCTTCCCCTGTGCGATAGGTTGTCGCTTTTTGCCCATCGAAGGCTGTGCGTACCACACCCAGAATTTGTGAAGTATTCAATCCGTACAAGCTCGCTAGCTGTGGATCAACACGAACCTGGAATTCCTGTTGTTTAGCATCCAGAGAGGTTTCTACATTGACAGCACCTTGAACCTCTCTGATTTCACCCGCAATAATTTGGCTTATGTCTTCCAACACGGCCAAATCATCACCACGAAGACTGACTTGGATTGGTGCACCCGTGTCCATTCCAGACATTTCTTTAACTACGATTTCTACCCCAGCAATGGAACTCAGGTTTCCTCTAAGCTCGTTGACTACTTCTTCTGAAGAGCGCTCTCTCTGTGCTAAATCTACGAGGAACATATACATTTCAAGTTTATTACTTGAAGCCGCACCGCCAATGGGACCTGAAGCTCCGCCACCGACTGAGCTGAATAACATATCAAATTCTGGTACATCCATTACGACTTTTTCGATTTGCTTTGATACCTTTTCGGTCTCGTCTATAAGCGTACCTGGAGGTAATTTTGCCGTTATCGTGAGCATTCCTTGGTCCATCTTTGGAATAAATTCCATCCCAACCATAGGAACCAATGCCCCTGCACCAATAAACATCGCAATCGTTAGGGATAGTACAGATTTGCGGTGGCTTAAAGACCAACGAAGTAGTTTAGAATAAATATCCACTAACTTTTCAAATCCGATATTAAACCAGACCGCTATGTTTATGCCACGATATGTACCACTTCGATAGACGTGCTCATCCGGTATTTTCTTTAACATACGAGAACTCAGCATAGGAACAAGCATAATAGAAACAACAAGAGCTGCTATGTGGGAGAAAATAACGGTTAACGCAAGCGGACCAAATAGCTCTGCTGCTAAGCCTTCTACAAAAATGATAGGAAGGAATACTACAATCTGAGCTAATGCAGAGGCCATAACCGCATTCCCTACCTGCTTAGACCCCTCTTTTGCTGCTTGCAGCATACTCTTTCCTTGTTGACGTTGCCTAAATATATTTTCAAGAATGACAACGGCAAAGTCTACTAAGGAACCCAAACCTAGTAACAAACCACTCAAGGAGATTAAGTTAATGGTCTGTCCTGTAAAATACATGAGAGAGAATGTAGCAATAACAGAAATAGGTAAGACAATGGATACAACAAGTGTAGATCGAACACTATTTAGGAACAGATATAGAATGAGAACGGCAAAACCGCCCCCTAATAACGCATGCTCCGCCACAGTAAAAATAGAGTCGCTGATATACTTGGAGTTATCCATTACGACCGTAAGGTTCATACCTGATGGTAGATTGGCCTTCAGGTTTTCTATCTCCTCAATGACATCCTTGGCTATGGATACCGTATTACCTCCTGACGCCTTAGTTACCATTAAACCAAGAGTGGGTTCACCATTAAAGTAACCCTTTTGTGTCATTTGCTTGTATGTATCTTCGATCGTTGCAATGTCCTTTAATAAGATGCTTCCACCAGCAACAGGGATGGGAGTAAGTCCAAAGTCAGCAATCTGCGCAAATTCTCCCTGAACTCGAATATTAAGTTTACTGTCCCCTTGCCTTACTGAACCAGAGGCTCCGGAAAGATTGGTTGCAGATAAGGCCATTCGTACCTGATCAAGCGTAATACCGTAGGTTTGTAACTTGGCAGGATCAAGTTGCACATCCACCACTCGATCTCTTCCCCCTGTCACAGAAAGAGATGCCACTCCTCCTACCCTTTCTAATCGAGGCTTAATGACATCATCAGCATAGCCTTTTAACTCTGTTAAATCCTTGTCCCCATTCAAGGCAACAATGATAATAGGTTGGCTATTGGGATCGAGCTTTAGGATCAATGGAGCTTTCGCAGAGTCGGGTAGCATTCCCCGTACTTGATCCACTTTATCCCTCATATCTAAGGTAGCTTGATCTAAATCTTTCCCCCACTTAAATTGAACAATAACTTGTGAGGCACCCTCAACCGAATTAGAAGAAATCTGATCGACTCCCTCCACGGAACCTAACGCTTCTTCTATTGGTTTCGTCACCAGTTTTTCTACTTCGGCAGGTGTACCTCCGTCAACGCTCGTCACGACTACTGCTACCGGTACATTAAGTTCCGGGTAGAGATCAACCGCCATCTTAGGAATGGAGATTAATCCAAAAATAATCATAGCGATGAGGATCATCCAAACCGTGACTGGACGACGGATGGAGAACTCAGATAAATTCACACCACTTCACTCCCTCTCTTTTCTTGAATACTCTTGAGTTTTTTTTCTAGGAGTTGATTGACCAATTGAAGCGAATCATACAAAGAATCCAACTGCTTGGAATCTACTTCTCTCAAATCTCCTACTAAAAAATTCAGAAAAAAACCTTCATTAAATATAGGGCATTTCTTCTCTAAACATTCCATTTGATCTGTTAAGGAGACCCATACGACGCGGCGGTCCTGGTGATCACGTTTACGGATCACAAGTCCATTACGTTCTAACCGATCTACTATTCCTGATACTGTACTATAGGATAGATCTATGGTCTTACTAATTTCTCCAATGGTCATAGGTTTGTCCTTAATGGTACCAAGGACCACAGCCTGGGGAAGCGTGATTCCATACTTCGATAACTCCATGGTCATTAGAGCGAAAAAGTCGTTATTTCCCTTTACGAGAAGTTTCCCTATCTCCTGTAGACGATCCATTATTCCTCCTCATTACATTTCGCTTGCCGAATATTTTCAAACACAAAATAAATGATACTTAACTTATATATTTCCTGTCAAGGAATATTATTCCTGCAGTTGCAAGTGCTAGTTTTGTTGCAAACTAGTAAATTGGTCCTACTTTTAAAAAGTTTAACAAAGTTTTTAAAAAGATCAGTAAAATCATATATAAAAATAACTTTGCTGTAGGTAAAATGGTGATAATCGATAAAAGTATAGCGTTTGAACATACTAGAGGCACTGATAAAGGAGGGGATTTTTCTAATGAGTGGTTTTTTTATGAAAACATCAAGAGACGTGTTAGATGAACTGAACGTTACGGAAAAAGGTTTAGTATCAGAAGATATAGAGAAACGTCGAGATCAATACGGATATAATGAATTGGCTGAAGGGAAAAGAAAAACAGCAATTAGAGTCTTTTTCGAACAGTTTAAGGACTTTTTGGTCATTATTTTAATTGCAGCAGCTATTATTTCAGCTTTTTTAGGAAAGTTTGAGAGTACGATTGTCATCTTGGTCGTTATCATCCTGAACTCCATTCTAGGAACGGTTCAGCATCTGAAAGCAGAACAAAGCTTAAATAGTTTAAAAGCCCTTTCTTCTCCAACGGCAAAGGTCGTAAGAGACGGTCAGAAGGTTGAGATCCCTTCTAGGGAACTGTTGGTCGGCGATATCCTTTTTCTTGATGCAGGTGATTTTGTAAGTGCAGATGGGAGAATACTAGAGAATCACAGTTTGCAAATTAATGAAAGCTCCCTAACAGGCGAGTCCCTAAGTGTCGAGAAGGACGTTGACCCCATAGTTGAGAAGGATGTTCCTATTGGTGATAAAAAGAATATGGTTTTTTCTGGCAGCTTTGTTACCTATGGACGTGGTGTTGTCGTTGTGACAAACACTGGCATGAAGACAGAGATTGGGAAGATTGCCAATTTGTTAGACTCAGCCAAGGAGAAAAAGACACCGCTTCAGGCAAGTCTTGATCAATTTGGAAAAAAACTTGCGGGTATTATCATTGCTATTGCGATCCTTATTTTCATATTAGATATCCTAAGAGGAAACGAGATTGCTGATTCGTTTATGTTTGCCGTGGCATTAGCCGTAGCAGCCATTCCGGAGGCATTAAGCTCCATTGTGACCATTGTATTAGCTTTTGGAACCCAGAAGATGGCGAAAGAAAATGCCATTATCCGAAAGCTGCATGCTGTAGAAAGTTTAGGAAGTATATCCGTGATTTGTTCTGATAAAACAGGTACGTTGACTCAAAACAAGATGACGGTTCAAAAACTCTATGTGAATCAAAAGGTCATGGAACATGACCAATTACATTTAGAGAATCCAATTGAAAAAAGAATTCTATTCATGTCTCTACTATGTAATGATTCCGTGACCATCGATAAAAAGGAGATCGGAGATCCAACAGAAATCGCGCTGGTAGATCTAGGTGAAGAATACCAATTAGATGAACTGATGATCAGGGAAGAATACCCAAGGCTCGGAGAATTGCCTTTTGACTCTGATCGCAAAATGATGAGTACAGTCAACCATTATGAAGGTCAGACCTTGATGGTTACAAAAGGCGCATTGGACGTCCTTTTACAACGAGTAGCGAGGATAGAAACTTCGGATGGCATTATAGATTTTACCGAAAAACATCGACAAGAAATAGAGAATGTAAATCGTGATTTTTCGATGAGCGGTCTTCGGGTTCTTGGGTTTGCCTATAAAGAAGTAGACGAAGGCACAACCATAGGTTTTGTAGATGAGAAGGACTTAACGTTTGTAGGTTTAATTTCCATGATGGATCCCCCAAGAGCTGAATCCGCAGCAGCTGTAGCTTCTTGTATTGAAGCAGGCATTAAGCCGGTTATGATTACCGGAGATCATAAGATTACAGCATCTGCCATTGCTAAGCAGATAGGTATTCTTAAAGATGACTCAGAAGCAGTAGAGGGCTCTGAAATGGAGAAATGGAGTGATCATGAACTTCAAGAAAAGGTAGCTTCTCTCTCCGTTTATGCAAGGGTTTCTCCAGAACATAAGATTAGGATTGTAAGAGCTTGGCAGGAAAAAGGGAATGTCGTTGCGATGACGGGAGACGGTGTCAATGATGGACCTGCTTTGAAACAAGCTGACATTGGAATCGCCATGGGGATCACAGGGACAGAAGTTGCGAAAGAGGCATCGTCTATGGTTCTAACGGATGATAACTTTTCTACCATTGTAAAAGCGATCTCTAATGGAAGAAGCATCTACGCCAACATTCAGAATTCCATTAAGTTCTTATTAGCTGGAAATATGGGTGGGGTTTTGTCTGTTCTTTACGCATCCTTATTAGCTTTGCCTGTTCCCTTTGCTGCCGTACATTTACTATTTATTAACCTTCTTACCGACAGTTTGCCTGCTATAGCCATCGGACTTGAGCCTCATAATAAACAGATAATGAAGGAAAAGCCTAGAGATATTAACATCCCTCTTTTAAATAAAACCTTTGCGAAACGGGTTTCAGTTGAAGGTGTCATCATCGCCATCTCAACCTTAATTGCTTTTCACATGGGTTTATCGACCGGAGACACGATGGTGGCAAGTACCATGGCCTTCTCCACCTTATGCTTAGCAAGATTATTTCACGGTTTCAACTCAAGAAGTAGCCAGACGTTATTAAATATCGGTGTCTTCTCGAATCCATATCTATGGTATGCTGTCATCATTGGAGTCGTACTGCTGCACTTGGTTTTACTTTTCCCACCGCTGATGAGTGTATTTGAAATTGCTAATCTGAATGCAGCACAGTTTGCAACCATTTATATTTTGTCTTTCATTCCTCTTGTGGTTATTCAGTTGTACAGAGTAATTTTTTTCAAAGTAAGGAGTAATTTCGCTGAATAGAAAAATGGCTGCCTTTATGATGGCAGCCATTTTTTAATAACTAACATAGTAGCATGTTCAATCCCTTTTCGTACGCGTCAAAGTCTGTAAAAGATTCCGCTTATACAAGGCTGCAATCAGATTAAGAATAAATGCCGGGATCTTCTTTGGAAAAAAACGCAAACGATAAAATCTATTGAAAGCTACCTTAAGATCATCCCATTGGGTACATTCTTTTGATTGTCTAAAGCGAGCTACATCAATCAATTTTATTTGGTCATTTGTCGTAATCATAATATTTCGAAGGTGAATGTCTGATGGATTCAATCCTTTTGCCCTTGCTAACCTTAATGCTTTATCCACTTCCGTAGTATGCTTGTCTGTAATTTCAATGCCTTTCGTTAAACATTCAAACAAGGTATGACCTTCAATGTAATCTATAACCAAATAGTTTGGGCCAGTCTCATGAAGCTCAGGGTAATATCTCACTCCCTGCAGTACCTGGTAAATAGAAGCCTCCTCCTTAGCTAAATGAGTAAAGGAAGGGAAAAATATCTTAACTACTTTATCCGTCGATTGGATTCGATAAACGAACGCGCTCCTCCCTTCGCCAATCAACTGCAAGGAAGGATCTCGGACAAGTTCAACATCGGGTATCAAATTAGAAAAGTCCTCCTAAACACCAAAGGTGCATTATATTTGCCTCAATCTTGCCCCATTCTTGAATTCAAATATTGCCAGACAAAAAGTAAGCCATACCATACCTGCCGTATACCCAGCTATCACATCGGTTAAATAATGAACGCCCAAATAAAGTCGACTAAAACCGATCAGTAGAATGAGCATCACCAGCAAACTGCTCAATAAGAACTTCACCCGACGATGGACCTCACTCTTTTGTACCAGATAGTAGATAAATCCGTAAAAAATCAAAGAACCCATGGCGTGACCACTAGGAAAACTATATCCGCTTGCTTCATATTCCAGCAAGATGTTAGGGCGTTCACGTTCAAAAAATAGTTTTAACCATTTATTCAATAACCCTCCACCACCAACAGCAAAAAGGAAGCAGAGGATAGACCAAAGACTATGCTGTAACCACCATAAAGTCCCGGCCACAAAAAGAGTAAAGAAGGCAAACCACCATACCGATCCGGTCTCTGTAAGAATTCCCATAGCGGTCAGCATTCCTGGTTGATGAAGAGCTGCTATGACTTCTACAACCAAAATATCTATTTCGATCGGGTCATTTAAATATAAATCTCTTGCCAGCACTATAAATATAACAGCAGATAAGACTAATATCGCAGCCCTAATTATCCACCCTCTAACTACCAGTTCCATACTTCATACCACCCATATCGCTTAAAATGCAAAAGTAACGTCAGTTTATAGTCCTAAATTTTCAATCCGATTCAACAAACTAATTACATCATTAATTGTATTAAAAATTTGTGTATTTTCGATACGATCCAAAACGACATTCCCATTCTCCACTACCTTATTTAATTCATCTAACAGAGCTTGGTTTTTCACAATTAACTGCTCATGAATGCTTTCGGCCAACGAAGGAACTTCAATCTTGTTAAAGTCAATTATATTTGTTTTCAATTCATTCAATTGACTCTCCAGTTCTTTTCTGGCCTCTGGACTTAAAGCTGCATCCTCAAGCAATTGCGGTGCCTCTTCTGCAAAGCTACTTAGTGTATCTAGTTGTTTCTTAATTTCGTTTGCATACTCTAATGAATGATTAACTTCCTCTGAAAGAGAACATGCACTTAACATGAATGCTGACAAAATGACAACCATGAGAATTGCCTTCTTCATCTACTCCAGCACCTCTTTTCATTTCATTGAAATTAAACAGCCTTCCCTTGCTGCTGAGCTACTTCTCCACCTTCGTCCTTAGATAAGAACCATCCTCCTACAGCAATAAGAATAAGCACGCTATAGAACGTAATTTTCCAGGCTGGCTGACTAGTGAAGCCGTCAGGAAGAATAGCGATAGCTGGGTGAGACAGCGTATAAGCTGCCAGCTTTACCCCTACCCAACCTACGATGAAGAAGGCTGCAACTTCCAAACCCGGTTTGCGTTGCAAAAGATTAACAAATACATTAGCAGCAAAACGCATAATAATAAGTCCGATAAAACCTCCTGCAAAAATAACTAGAAACTGCCCTCCATCCATGCCTCCTATTTGAGGTAAGTTCGATTTTGGAAGGGCAACTGCTAAGGCAACCGCTGCTAGGATGGAATCGACTGCAAACGCAATATCAGCTAGTTCTACCTTAAAGACAGTCATCCAAAATCCAGAACCCTTTTTCTTTTCACCATGACCTGCTTTCATAGCTACTTCCTCTTCTGCCTTTTTCACAACTAACTTTCTAAAGATATGGGATATCGCAATGAATAGAAGATAGATCGCTCCAATTGCTTGCACCTGCCATACATCGACAAGAAATGAAATGATAAACAATGAAGCAAGACGAAATACAAAAGCTCCTGCCAAACCATAAAATAGAGCCTTCTTCCTTTGTTCGTCAGGCAAATGCTTTACCATAATCGCCAAAACTAAAGCGTTATCCGCAGCTAGAAGCCCTTCCAAAGCAATGAGAACTAATAAAACCCACCCATACTCAAACAATAATGACATTTCCATTCTCTTCTTCGCTCCTCCTTATTTTAGAAAAAAAATGACCTTTACCATATCTCGGTAAAGGTCATAAAAATATAAATAACCTTTACCGTTTCGTATGGTAAAGGTCTCGCTAACAACATATAGTTGCCAACAAAGCCGAGGGATAACCCTGAAATGACGACTTTGCTGTACCAGCTACTCCCCTTTAGAGGAATATTCGTTTGTAAGAATATAATACATTGATTATAGATTTCCGTCAATCTTTTTTCGGTTACATAACAAACTATTTGTCATCGGCGCCAAGAATTAATACATTGCTCAAATTTATTTAAGTAGACTCAGCCTCAACAAGCGGCCACCGTCACTAGGGCGTGTTTCCCTCGGGGGCGTGTTCTCGTATAAGCAATTTTTGTTTCTTCCAATATTAGCACCAAAGGATAGAAATTGATTAAGGAGCAGCCATAACGAACTGCTCCGATACAAACGTGTTCCTTAAGATTACCATAACTTTATTTATAGAAAAATCGCAATAAACATTAATCCTAATCCTAGAAGAAACGCGCCAATCAAATCATAATTGTCCAATAGAAATGTTAATTTACTTTGATTGGTGAAGTCATATGAAATAACTCTTTTTCTTAACCAGAAACCAAAAATAATAATAAACAGAAACCCAAACAGAAGTAACATAGGGGTATCTTTTATATAAATTTTACTTTCCATATTTTCACCTACTATTAAGATTTCTCTAGTGACTTTTAGGTTATATGGATATAAAAGCAAACTGACGATTTTTATTTAACCCACTCCCATTTAGTTTAGTCAATGAATGAGTCTGTTAAAAACGCCAAGTGGAAGTAACGACTCCCGTCGTATTATAAGGTCAGCCAGTTTTTTCTGGTTGATCTTTTTTCATTATTAGTTTTTATTTTTACGGTAGCCGGGGGAGAACGACCGACTCCCTGGGACTATGATCCCGTCGCTAAAACTGTTCGCCCCCCTACTTGTAGAAACCATGTTTTAGCTGGTTGGGACAATGGATCTCGTATCACAAGCGATGTTGTGGAACTGCAAGCAGTATTAGGGGTTACCGGCATATTTCAATTTTAGAAAGGATGAGATGTATGAATCCAGTCATTGGTCTGGATATTTCCAAGGGGCAAAGTCAAGGACAAGCATTTTTAAAGAAGGGACAACCTCACGGTAAGAGTTTTTCTTTTGTTCATACTCAGGAGGGGCTTCAATATTTTTTAAACCTAATTAAGGAGGTTGAGTCACGTACAGGTCAATTGCCTACTGTAATGTTAGAGTCAACCGGGCATTACCAAGCAGCTGTAGTTCAATTCTTAGAGGAGCATGATATATTCTACATTGTGGTGAACCCGTTAATTTCGAACCAAGCGAAAAAGTCCTCTCTTCGAAAGGTGAAAACGGATGCCGTGGATGCCTTTCAACTTTGGGAGTTGTACTACAAGGAAGAGTTCGAGATATACAAACACAGAGGCATAAAGCTATTAAACCTTCGCCATCTGACAAGGCAATTTGAATCTCTGACAGATATGTATGTTCAAGCGAAATTACAATTTCATGCAGTATTAGATCAGGTTTTTCCTGAGTACAATGGAGTCTTTGGAGATCTGTTTTCGAAGATATCTCTCTCCTTCTTACGGGAATTCCCTACCTCGCAATCCATTGAAGATGCAGGTGAATCTACCCTAGTTGAGAGAGTCGCTTGTATTTGTACCAGCCGTTCTGAGCGTTGGGCTAAAGAAAAAGTTCAAGTCATTATGACTGCTGCATCACGTAATCCATTCAAGAAAACAGCCTACGAGAGCCATTTGATCAGCCTACAGTTGTATATCGACTTACTTCTCCAATACCAAGAGCATCTATCCAAGTTAGAAGTTAAGGGAATTCTATGACAAGAAAAGAGAAGAAGGAAAACCATACCGAGTAGCTATGATTGCCTGTGTAAACAAGCTTCTTCATTGGATTTATGCCCTATTAAAAAACAAAGAAACGTTCCTTGATCTAGCTTAATCTCCAAATTTCATCAGCACTTGAAAAACCTTCCTTTAGGTATTTGGAAGGTTATTTGGCATGCTCACTTTTAGTATAACATCGGATTTTAAAAATTTAAGAGACAAGTATTGACAACCTATTAGCTGGTTTTAGCATAATAAATGATGCTAAACTTTGGATGATAACCATTATTGCACCAGCTACCCAAAGTAGGATAATAACAGGGGTAGCTTCAGGAATCTGCTTATTTCAACGCTTGTAGATTTCCATTAAAAGCCCGATTCTTCTCTAAAGACTAGAGAAATCGGGCTTTACTTCTTTAACTATCAAATCTCTTTAGTTGAATAACCATCTACCTTCTCCTTGGAAGTAAAACGCAATCGCAAGAATAATCAATACAACTATAAAGGCTAGTTTTTGTCCAACTGGTTCCGGAAACATAGTTACACCTCAAACGATAAAAATGGGTTTGTGTCGATGATCCGATGATATCGATCTCGGTTAGAAAATAGTTCCAATGTATATATTCAACGATTGGTGTAACGAAATTAATGGCTATCCCTGCACCATTCAGGAAGAAAATTATATTAAAAAGTGCTTTTTGATAACGACTTTTAGGGAAAATTTCTTTGTACTTTCTATTTAGGAAAACCTGTAGAATCCCAATTAGAATTTAATAAAAAAGCGAAAATCATTATATTATCGTCATTGAAATTGGTATCAGTAAAATTGACTCCCACAGATTCACCTCCAACTTTAATGTCCTAATTCTACCATCATTATTATTAACTTGCCTCTAGTTGCGTAATGTAAAGATGAGCAGCCGTGCGACTGCTCCGAAGCTAATGATCCCCGTTACCAAATCCATGCCACAATCAAAATATTGCGTTCAACTGATTTCATGGAGGGGTGGCTCTCGCCTGTTTGTTAATGGTGGTATCCTCTAAATATCGACGACCCATCGTTCTATATGGGTAACCGTACTCATTATTAACCTTTATGGGGCTTGTGTATTTTTCATTAATAAATGGCTAGGTTCGAACTACCTGCTACCTGTACATTATGAAAAAACCCGGGAATACTTCCCTTCTTGATTATGGCAGGAGAACGACTGGACGATTCTTGATGCGGGATTGAATCGCCCGAAACGGAGAAAACATGGCAAGAAGCATTTGATCAATTTACTTCACATCATAATGACCCGCAAAAGCAGCAAACATGACGTTCTTCGGCTCCCCATCGTTTCGCTTTTTCATCGAAACGACTAAATGATAGCGGCAGGTCCCTCCGAGGGTGAGGTGAACGCCTGAAACCGTGGGCACCGTGTTTCGAATCGACTCCAGCGCTCAAACAGCTTTGCATCTATGCCAAATTGATCCAATGCCTTCCCCACACTCTGATTCACAATATCGTCAAGGCTAGTGGGCTTATGATAAAAGCTCGGGACAGGCTGAAGAATGACTCCTCCCATTTCCGTAACGGACAGCATCAGCTTGATATGGCCGAGATGAAGCGGCGTTTCGCGAAGGAGAATCACCAGCTTTCTACGTTCCTTTAACGTGACATCAGCGGCTCTAACCAATAGATGATCGTTGTAGCTGTTTGCGATCCCTGACAAGGTTTTAATCGAACAAGGGGCAATGACCATTCCATCGACTAAAAAAGACCCGCTGAAAATCTTCGCTCCAATATCGCGATCATCATAGAGATGCGTACAAAGAGATTTGACGTAAGCCAGGCTATAGGACGTCTCATGTTCAATCGTTCGGACTGCAGAGCCGGTGATGACAGCATGGGATTCAATCCCCAGCCGATGGAGCGTTTCGAGGATCCTGACACCGTAGATCGCTCCGCTCGCCCCGGATATTCCTACCACAAACTTCTTATTCACAGCATAGCCCCCCAAATGGAATAAAGGGGGAGCCCAGCCAGCCTGCCCCCCTTTCCTTCCTTACTTTCCTGTAAAATTCGGCTTGCGCTTTTCTACAAACGCTGTTGTCCCTTCCAGGTAATCCTGCGTGCTGCGAAGCAATCCATAGGCTTTGCCTTCCAGCTTAATCCCTACGCTGATTGGGCTATCCTCCGAAGCATTCAATACCTCTTTCGCTACCTTTTGAGCGAGCGGAGAGAAGCGAACAAGCTCGGCAACCAGAGAATCTACTTCCGCCTCTAACTGGTCCTTCGGCACCACCTTGGTTAATAGACCCCATTGGTAGGCTTCCTGGGCAGGAATGCGGCGAGCACGCATAATCATATCCTTCGCACGGGTAAGGCCCACGATCTTCGCGATCCGCTGCGTTCCGCCGCTGCCTGGGATTTGCCCTAGATTCATTTCCGGCAGCGCTAATTGGGTGTCTTCTGCCGCAATGCGGAAGTCGCAAGCCATGGCGATTTCGCAGCCAACGCCAAAGGTATAGCCTTGAAGCTGAGCAATGACCGGCTTAGGCGATCTTTCCGGAGCTGCAACATTGACGGCCAAGTGAGACAATTCTTCTTGATGGACTTCCAAGAACCCATGGATATCTCCCCCGGCCGTAAAGCACTTGTCTCCTGCACCCTTAATAATGATAACCCGCACTTCTTCATCCCGGTTCAGCTCATCGAAGATTTGCGTCAAGTGTTGGCGACCCAGCATGCTCACAAAGTTCATTTTTTCCGGACGGTCCAGAATAATCGTTGCGGTTTGCTTTTCTCTATTTTTCTCTACCGTAATGTGATCGTATTGTTGGTTCATATCTATATTCTCCTCTCAAATGTGAACAGTAGTTTAGGAAACGGCATTATTTCTTGCTTCATATTCAGAATAGTCGCCTTCACGCAGCTTTCTGCGCAGGATTTTACCAACTGGACTCTTCGGAATCTCAGTCACAAAAACATACTTTCGAGGTCTCTTAAAATTCGATAATTCGGCGCTGGCCTTACAGTACTGGTCCAGCTCCTGCATGGTGAGCAGGGAATCCTTCGGCACCACATAGGCGGTGACAATCTGTCCCCATCGTTCATCCGGCTCCCCGACAATCGCTACTTCAGATACCTTCGGATGCTTGGCTAGGAGATCTTCGACCTCCAAGGGATGAATGTTTTCCCCTCCGGAGATAATCATGTCATCCACGCGGCCGACGACAAACAGATCCCCGTCTTGATCGAGCACGCCCAAATCTCCCGTAAAGTACCACCCCTCTCTAATCGCCTTGGCTGTTGCATCCGGGCGATTCCAATACCCTTTGAAGGCTTCTCCTGATTCCGTGTTGGCGATAATTTCACCCACTTCTCCGATTCCTACGACATCATTCGCCGTCGATTTGCCATCCGGATCAGCCACCACCAGCCGGATATTCTGATGAATCCCGGGCTTTCCGGCAGAGCCTGGCTTGGCGGCGACATCTGGACAAATCGTAAAGGTATACACTTCAGTGCTCCCGTAATGGTTCACAAAAATGTTGGGCTGAAGCATGGCCTTGCACTTTTCAGCCAAAGCGGTCGTCATTGCCGCTCCGGCATAGCCAATCTTTTTCAGATGCGACAAATTGTATTCGCCAAAGCGAGGATGATGGAGAATATCATGATAGAGGGTCGGTACCAGATAGACACAGCTAATCTTCTCTTCGCTCAACACTTTTAGCGCGTCCTCGGAATCGAAATCAGGCAGGATCGCGAATTTTCCATTGAGAACCAGCATGGAAAGTAATGAACGCATCCCCATCGTGTGATATAATGGCATTACGCCAAGTGTGCTCTCACCATCGGCATACTGGTTTTGTATGGTATGGGCCAAGGCTGCTGAGTACTCGTTCATGTGCGTGCGCGGTACTCCCTTTGGTCTGCCCGTTGTTCCCGATGTATACAGCATGAGCGCGACATCCGTCTCTTTGACATCGGGCCTCTCGTATCCATCTGCCCCTTTATCTACTAGCTCCTTGTACGTAACCTCTGCTTCACAGTCATCCTCTAGCCCAACAAGAAGAGGGCTGTTCTGGAACCTCGCCATTTTTACCGCATCCTTGCTTGCTCCCTCATAGACGACCACCTTAGCACCCGCGTCATTAACGCAGTACTCCACTTCTTCACCTGATAATCGGAAGTTAATCGGCGTAAATACCGCTCCAAGCTTCTGCACTGCCCAATACAGGATCACGGTTTCAAGGCGATTCTTGAGAATGATCATGACACGGTCCTGCTTCCCCACTCCATGCTTCTGGAGTGAGGAGGCGACTCGAGTGACTTCATTGCTCAACTGCTGGTAAGTATAGCGCTGTTTTCCCTGTACGAGAGCGATTCGGTCGGGGAATCTCTCCACGCTAAAATCAAACAGGGTTCCTAGGTACATAGCTTCATCTCCTTGTCTTCGTCGACATTCTTTTCTTTTACCGTTTTTTCTATGGCTTTTACAATGCCGTCATATCCAGTACACCGGCAGAGGTGACCGGACAGCATCTCTTTAATTTCTTTCGTGGAGGGACATGCGTGCTGCCTTAAGAAATCATCGGTAGACATCAGAATTCCCGGCGTACAGAATCCGCATTGCAAGCCATGGCATTCGGAGAAATTCTGCTGAAGCGGCGTCAGGCTACCCGGTTGGGCTAATCCCTCCACCGTCTTGATTTCCTGGCCATCGGTTTGAACCGCGAAGAGCAAGCAGCTTCGGACCGCCGATCCATTGACTTGAACCGTACATGCCCCGCATACGCCATGCTCGCATCCCACATGGGTTCCCGTTAGCCCGCAGTTCTCGCGGAGAAAGTCGCTGAGCAGCAGGCGAGACTCCACCGTTTCGCGGTACTTCTTTCCATTAATTTTGACTTCAATGGTATGAACGTGATGATCCACTTTTGCTCACCCCTTTGCTTTTGTGTAGGCTTGACGAAGAACATCACCCGCCATCACCTTCGCCAGATGCCTGCGGTAATCGGCGCTGGCATGAAGGTCGGTCTCCGGGTCCACTCGTTCTTCTACGATGTCTTGAATGCGTGCGATGATGGAATCGCTCAGCTTCTCACCCACGAGCAGGTCGAACGCTTCTTCAATCCACAGCGGAACCGCATCCACCCCGCCAAGAACCAATCTTCCTGCAGCAATCCGGTCCTGTTGATCCAATACCATGTGACAAGCACCCGCTACAAGAGCAAAATCGCCATGGCGCCGGCTAAATTCGGTAAAGGCATAGCCCTGGCGTTCCACGCTCCAGGGAATCTGCACCTGGGTGAGCAGCTCGTTGGGCAGGATATCCGTGGTCAGGTACGTGATAAAAAACTCCTCTGCCTTCACTTCTCTCGTTTCCTCAAGCGAGGAGATCTGAACTGAACCGCCTAAAGTTAAAAGCGTCATCGGCAGTTCTGCCGTCGGGTCAGCATGCACCAAGCTTCCCCCCACGGTACCCCGATTTCTCGTTTGTACGTGGCCAATATAAGGAATTGCCTCGCTCATCAACCCCACTCGCTCCCGAATGACGGGGGAATGCTCCAGTTCGCTTTGGCGGGTTAAGGCACCAATCCGCAGAATAGGGCCATCCGCTTCGATATAGCGAAGCTCCGGAATTTGATTAATATCAATTAAGCACTTCGGTGTGGCTAACCGCATGTTCATAATCGGCACGAGGCTTTGCCCCCCTGCAATGACCTTGGCTTCATCTCCAAGCTCATCGAGAAGCTTGAGGGCTTCTTCCAGCGTGCTGGGTCGCAGATAATCGAATGCAGCCGGTTTCATTCCATCGTTCCCCCTTCCCCGTTATGAACCTACGGCTTGTTTAACCTCTTTGCTGAACTTTTTGAAAAAGTCATTAATAATCAGCTTCGCCACACCACCGAGCATGCGCTGGCCGATCATGGCCACTTTTCCGCCAACCTCTGCCTCATACTCATAATTCAAAGTGGTGGTATTCGCATCCACGGCTGACAGGTCGACCACCCCGGTCGCTTCCACATGTCCCGGGCCGCCTTCCCCTTTCACAATCAGCTTATAGCGCTTCGGTTTCTCCAGATCCGCCAATTCGATCGTAGAGGAATAGCTTCCTTTTACCGCTGCGATCCCGACGGACAAATCCGCTTTATACTTGCCTTCTTCCACCAGCTCCAGCTTATTGCAGCCCATAATGCACTTGGCCAAAACCTCCGGGTTCAGCAGGACATCCCATGCTTGCTCCACTCCAGCTTCTAATGTGATACTTCCCTTTCCATTCATGCTCATGCACCTCACCATTTTAATTAAGTAGGATTCTATCGAAGTAATTTCCAAATATAATTCGGGCTCAAAGGCAACGTATCAATCTTCACACCAAAACCTTCCAGGGCATCGCTCACGGCGTTCGCCACCGCTGCCGGCGCGCTCATCGTATTGCCCTCCCCCAGTCCCTTCGCCCCCAGCGGGGTTAGTGGTGACGGGGTCTCGATATGCTTCAGGGTCACACGCGGAATCTCAGGAGCCGTCGGACATAAGTAATCCATGAACGAACCGGTCAGGAACTGCCCGCGATGATCATACATCAGCTCTTCATATAGCGCTCCACCTATGCCATGCGCTAGACCGCCATAGATTTGGCCATCTACAATCTTCGGATTTAATAGCGTTCCGGCATCATGTACGGTGAAGTAATCTTCGATCCTCACCTCTCCCGTATCCGGCATCACTTCCACCAGCACCAAGTCCGCGACAAAACCATAGGTTGCTGAAGAATTGATCAAATCGTTCTCATCCGGCTGGATCGCTTGAGGCAGCGAGAAATACGCGGTTTCATAGATACCGGCCTCCATGTCAGCTGGCAGGTCTGCTGGATTCCAGTGTGCCAGTCCCGTCAGCCTCCTTAAGGGAACCTGCTTTTCCGGCTGCTCCTTCACAAACACTTTGCCCTCTTGCAGCTCTAATTCGTCTTCTGACGTGTGGAGCAAAGACGAGGCAATCTTGATCAGCTTCGCTTTTACTTTGCCTGCGGCATGGTACACGGCACTGGATCCAAGAGCGGCAAATCGGCTGGAGTAGCTACCCGATGCAATCGACCAGGCGCTCGTATTGGTATCAAGTTCAGCGATTACACGGATTCGTTCAGCGGGAATGCCCAGTACATCCGATACGATCTGTGCGGTGACCGTTTCATGCCCCTGGCCGGACGGTGTTGTACTGATTCGTACGGTGACATTTCCCATCGGATCAATGGACACCGTTGCCGCTTCCGGACACCCGGATTTAGGCAAGGATTTCGCCCGTTCCTCCGGCGTGAGGGCGATGGTGACATAGCCCATGTTGGAGCCGGACGGTTCTACGATACAAGCGAACCCGATTCCCAGGTGTCGGCCTTCTTTTCTCGCCTCTTCCTGACGTTGTCGCAATTCCTGATATTTCCCCGTTTCCACCACCAGGTTAAACGCTTTAACATAATCTCCGCTGTCGTACACACCGCCAGTAGCCGTGCGAAACGGAAACTTTTCCGTCGCGATCAGGTTTTTACGTATTACGTCAACCGGATCCAGCTGAAGCTCCTGAGCGATGATGTGCATCATGCGTTCTAGAGGAAAATAGGTTTGCTGGCCGCCATAGCCGCGGATTAATCCCGTCGGACATTTGTTGCTCATCACGGCCATCGTTTCGAGCTCTAGGTTCGCAACATCATAGGCACCCGTCGTATTCCCATGATTCCGGTAAAGACAAGCCGGTTCCGGGGCGCGGATATACGCTCCTACGTTATCGATAAACTTCATCCGAAATCCGGTGACCTTGCCATCCTTCTTGACCGCGGCTTCAATATACGTGACCCGGTCCGTCCCGCTGGAGCTGCTCATCAAGTGCTCTTGTCTGTCCTCAATCCACTTCACAGGGAGCCCCAGCTTCTTGCTTACGGCAGACATCAGGACGATATACGGAACCAAGCCGGCTTTAATCCCGTAGCTTCCTCCGTTATCCTTCGGTGTAATGAGCCGCAAGTGGCTGCTTGGCACTTTCAAGGCCTTCGCCATCAAGGAATGAAGAATAAACGGGCCGTGAAAATTAGCGTGCACCGTATGGACTTCCGAAGCGTGATCATAACTGGCCAGGACGCCATAGGTTTCTACCGGGGTTGCGCTATATTTAGGAAATTTAAACTTGTGCTTGATGATATGGTCGGCTTCCGCAAAAGCCTGATCGGCATTCCCATAATGGAAATAGCGATGGTTGGCTACATTGGATCCAACCTGTTCATGCAGGATGGGGGCATCGGGTTCCGCGGCCTGTTCCACATCCACTACAGCGGGAAGCGGATCATATTCCACCTTGATTTTTTCCATGGCATCCTCAGCGATATAGCGATTCTTTGCCACAATCACCGCAATGGGCTCCCCGACATATCGAACCTTCTCGATGGCGATCGGGTAATATTCCACCGGGGCCGTTACCCCCACTGGCAGATAATCGAGATCCTGGCGCAGATCCTGGCCTGTCAGGATGCCCTCTACGCCTGCCATTTTAAGCGCTTCGCTAACATCAATGCTTTTAATCCGGGCATGCGGAAGCGTGCTGCGCATGATCATCACTTGCTTCGTGTTCGGAAAAACCGGCAAATCATCAATATAGGTCCCCTTGCCGGTCAAAAGTCGGGCATCTTCCACCCGATTCATGGGCTTTCCTAGCGAACTCATCTACGAACCTCCTCGCCTATTAATCTTGCATAATCTTCCATCGTATCGATGTCATTTATGGGTTCGTCATCAAACTCGACCCACTCTATCTGATCGGACAAGCTTCGAATGATGTCCTTTCCGCCCTGATCCCCCTTCACCTTTAGGAGCTGAGGAAAAAGATCTCTAGTAAAGATCACCGGGTGACTTTTCTGGCCTCTGTAAGTCGCTTGAATGATCGGGTTTTCAACTCGATAAAACCGTTCTACTAATTGATCGATGATTGCCGACTGCATGTGCGGCTGATCGCCTAGTAGAACCATCACCGCATCCGCCTCTAGCGGGAGCGACTTCAATCCTTCGATTAAAGATGTCGACATCCCTTGCTCGGCCTCCTCATTTCGGACCATACGATCCGCACCTGAAGCTTGAACGGCCTCCTCCAGCTCCTTCCACTGCGGGTTGATCACCACAGCGACCCCATCCAGCTTGGATTGCACGGCTGAATGGATCATATGCTGGATCATTGGCCTTCCTTTAAAAGGGAGGATCAGCTTGGGAGAACCCATTCGCCGGGAAAGCCCTGCAGCCAAGACTAATCCCCAAATGGTTCTTGTCGGCTTAGATGACGGATGCATACCAATGAAACTCTCCTGCCTTTTCTTTAAGCGAGGAGGAGGCCATGGCTCCCCGATAGCAAGCGGTCAGTTCGCTTAGAATGCTAAGGGCAATTTCCTCCGGCGTTTTCGAGCCGATATCCAATCCGATAGGGCTATGAATGCGTTTTAATTTTGTAGCCTCCCATTGACATTCCATATGTTCCAGCAGCCTTTGCGTACGATGCCTTGGACCCAATACCCCAATATAAGGCACATCCGACGGGAGCGCATGAGTCAGCATCAATTGATCCTGCTCGAAGTGATGGCTCATGATCACGACATAGGTATGGGCATCGAGCTCCACGGCAGGCGCCTTCCCCGCTGGCGTATAAACGAGCTGATCCGCACTGCCGAAGGGAGGCTGGTGGAGATAGCCTGGGCGATGGTCCGCCACGGTCACATGCCACCCCAAGTCCTTGGCTCCCTTCACCACAGGAACAGCGTCTGGCCCAGCGCCAAACACGAGCAGCTTGGGAACCGGTGTGATGCGATCATGAAAAAGCTTCCACACCGCAAGCGATAGGTCCCTTCGCTCCGTTGCCAACCACTTCTCCCCAATCCTGTCGGGATGAGGACCATCGATGATAGTGACGACCGTTTGGGTTTCCTGAATCAGCCGGGTCACTGACATTTCTATCAGTTCGGAGCGATCAGGCTGTTGAATGGGATTGTAGAGCTCTAAAAAAATCTGAATAGCCCCATTGCAGCCGACGCCCAATCCCCAAAGGTCACTTGCTTCTCCGCGAAAATCATAGATAATCGTTTTGGGCTTGCGCTGCTGCAAAACGTCCTTAGCATGTTCTTCGATGTCTTGCTCCACACAGCCGCCGCTAAGAATTCCTGTTAATATGCCATCCTCGGAATAGAAGCATTTCGTCCCTTCCTTTTGATAAGCCGAGCCTTCAACCTGAATAATGGTGGCCAGGACACCGGATCGCCCTTCCCTTTTGCATCTGAGCAGTTCCTTCATGATATTAGACATGGAATTTAGCCTCCCACTTGAATGACAAACTTCTCCTTCAGCTCGTCTGGAATCGCGCAGCTTTTCGCATCCGCTTTTTGAACAGCTACACGAGTCGTTACTGCCTCGGCGACTAATTCGCCCGCTTCATTATGAATCGTTTGTGATAGAGCAAAGCTAGAACGGCCGACTTTTTCCACCTTGGTCATAACGACAAGCTTTTGCCCGTGCCGTGATTCCTTTTTATAATTAATGTTGATATTGACGGTAACCAGCTTGATTCCGTATTGATCTAGGGCTTCAGGAGTCAGACCCACCTCAGTGTTCCATTCCTGTCTTGCCCACTCTAAATACTCCAGATATTTGGCATTGTTCACATGACCATTTCCGTCAATTTCGGTTGATCGAACCGTAATTTGCATTTCCGTCTGCATGTTCATCCCTCCTGCTTCTTTCTTTCTCCTAAGGAAGCTTCTCAGTTATTTATAAAGCAAGATTGATGCCAACTTTTCATATCTAAAACCAGCCGTCATGAGCACCGAAGTGGAACCCCTCCATTTCCATATGGAATGTGAGCGTTTCCAGTGTTTATCAAAAGATGATCCGAACCTCCCATTTCGCAAAAAAAAAGACAGATCAACTCTGTCCTTGTCTCGACCCCCTATGGGATCTGACCCGCTGTAAGGCCAAATTTCTTCATTTTTTTGAGTACCGTGGTATGGGATACCCCCATCGCTTTCCCGGTTTTGCGAACCGATCCGTATCTTTTTAAAGCCTTGACCAAGGCTTCCTTTTCCAGCTGTTCAAATCGGTTTTCCTCCTGCAGGGGATCGTCCCATCCTAGCATCAGGATATCTTCCTCCGCTCGAGGCTCGGCTACTTTTAAGCGGGATTCTGTTTGGCTGATATCCTGAACGACATTGCTTGGCAAATGGTGGACATCCATAATATCCTCCCGGCAAGTCAAAACCAGCCGCTCCACGAGGTTGGACAACTCTCTGACATTCCCCGGAAAGCCGTACATCATGAGCTGATCAACCGCTTCACTGGAAAACTTCTTCGAATAATGATATTTTTCATTAAAAAACTTGAGGAAATGCCCGAGTAGAGGAACAATATCCGCCTTGCGTTCTCTAATCGGTGGGATTTTAATCGGTACGACGTTTAAGCGGTAATATAGGTCCTGACGGAACGTTCCCTGTCTTATCATTTCTTCCAAATCGCGATTGGTTGCAGCAATGATGCGAACATTGATCTTAACGGGCGTTACGCCCCCTACGCGCATGATTTCTTGCTCCTGAAGGACTCTAAGTAATTTAACCTGCATGTCTAGCGGCAGCTCTCCGATTTCGTCGAGAAATAGGGTCCCATTGTGCGCCAGCTCAAAAATGCCAGGCTTTCCTCCCTTCTTCGCTCCAGTAAAAGCACCCTGATCATATCCGAATAACTCTGACTCCAATAAATTGGGAGGAATGGCTCCGCAGTTGACCTTCATGAAGGTCCCCGTCTCAACCCGGGAACTGTTTTCATGTAATATCTTCGCCATGACTTCTTTTCCAACTCCGGATTCCCCCAGAAGCAGTACAGTAGAATCTGACGAAGCCACATGATACACCAAATCAAGAACATCATCCATCTCTTGGCTATAGGCAATCAGCTTTCCCGTGGATTTCATATTTTCAAAACGCAACTGCTTGAGTTCGGTTTGATAGCGGTTGGTAATCTCTTGAGACTTTTCCAACTGCTTCTGCAATCGGGTAAGCTCAGAAATATCTCGAACGTTAGCCAGGACAAACTTTAATTCGCCGTGCTCATCATGGACAGGAGCTGCAGTGACTAAGGTGTCAAGGCCTGTGTTTTTATAGGATTGCACATTGGTATAGGACTTTCCCGTCTGTAGCGTTTTCATCACCACGGACTCGTTACGAAACAATCCCTTGCTGACCAGATCTGTCATATGCATGCCCTCTAGCTCTGTTTTTTTGAGCATAGTCATTTGTTCGAGTGCCTTGTTGATATACAAGATGTATCCCTGTGCATCCGCAATCAGGATCCCGTCGTAAGACTGATCGATTACGGACTGCTGCTGTTGGAACTGATCGCGGATTAAGGCAAAAAGATGTTTCCTATCCATGCATCCTTTATATATTCCTGCCTCCACGATAGGTACATATCGTTCGGATAAACCTGGGAATGCTTGCAGTGTGATTTCTTCCGTTACCGTCACATGATCTGCAATGATGTGCATGGCGACCGGCTCATCAAGTTCAGCACCCAAGAGCTTCCTGGCGTATACCATCCCCATGTATTTCTCCCCTTCTAAAACAGGAATACCTTCCACATCGTAGTGTTTTATAATTTCAATAGCATGCCTGACCAGCGATTGGCTTTGGATCGTTGGGACAGAGGTTTCTACTAAATGTGCAATTCCCATTCTCAACACTCCTTCTCTACTCTATGTTCACTTGCATTTGGCATTAGTATTGCATCAGTTACATGTAAAAGGAGGAAAGACCCGAATGAAAAAAAGTTTTAATGCCGCATGTATGATTGTTAGGTGCTTGTATATGCTGGGGGTAAACCCTGTTTTAACCACAAGAACAAAGACCTCAGCCTGTGATAATGTAAATGAGCACAAAGAAAAGCGACATGTAATGAGTTTGGAATATAACCAACATTATAACATTACAATTAGATGAAAGATTTATCATATCGTTCATTTCTGAACTAAAATCCCTTCTGCGATCCTTTGCGGAACTCGTTCAATCGCCAGCGTCCATCCAAAGATATTAGCGGTCCCTATATCGCGAAATATCTCTGTTTGCGCTTACAAATTCAGTTCTATCTTCACCTCTTCTTTCCAAGCTCCCTATTTTGATTTAACAAATAAATTAAGCAAGTATCATACCAATGCAGGAGCTCCTTTTACTTATCTCATTCACGTCTAAATCCGAGAAAAACGGAAACACATGGTTTCCACTGGAATGGATGCGCTTCCAAGTCTGCTAATTCTGGCTTCACAATCCCATGTTTGATGAAGTTAACCCATTCGTATACAATATCCGATATCCTGCTCTCTCTATCTCGATGCAATAAAAAATGAACCATGAGCATTCATCTCATGGTTCAAGATAGTGAGCTATATAGTTTACGAAAATGGATATTGTCTAGGTTGCTTTTGAACAGAAACCCATTTCACTGTTGTAAACTCTTCGAGTGCCCATTCCCCGCAATATCGGCCTATACCGGAACTCTTCTCCCCGCCGAACGGAACATTGGGTTCTACGTTAACCGTCTGATCATTAACATGGATCATTCCTGTCTTAACCTGTAGCGCTACGTTTATCCCTCTTTCAATAGAACCGGAGAAAACCGCTCCACTTAATCCAAATGGAGTATCATTTGCCACCCGAACAGCCTCTTCTTCACTATCGACCGGGATGATGCATGCAATAGGGGCAAAAGCTTCATTTTGGGCAATGGACATTTCATTAGTAGCATCCACAAGAACGAAAGGTTCCATCAGATTCCCTTCAACATGACCTCTTCTAATCAACTTAGCTCCCTCTGCGACGCTCTGTTCAACTAAGTTCAATGCCCTATCGACTTGTTTGCGGTTAATAAGCGGTCCTATTATAGTTTCAGGATCTGCTGGGTTGCCGACCTTGATTTGGGAGGCTGAATTTAAGAATTTCTCTACAAAAGGATCATATATTTTTCGATCCACAATAATGCGGTTCATCGCAATACAAATCTGACCGGAGTGTAGGAATTTACCAAATGATGCAGCAGAAACGGCTTGGTCGATATCCGCATCGTCTAGCACAATAAAAGCATTATTCCCTCCTAATTCTAGCGCTGGTTTCTTAAGATGCTTCACAGCTAATGAACCAACATGTCTTCCTGCTGCTGTTGAACCTGTAAAGGAAATCACACTTGGAACGGAGTGTTCGACAAATGAATCTCCAATCTCCTCAAGATCCGCAACCGTCACGTTCAATATGCCATTAGGAAGTCCAGCTTCTTCAAAAATTTTGGCAATGACAAGTCCACCGGAGATCGGCGTTTGCGAATCTGGTTTAAGAACCACGCTATTGCCTGTAGCAATGGCTGGTGCAACGACGCGTATTGTTAAGTATAATGGCCAGTTCCAGGGGGTTATCGCACCAACCACTCCTACGGGGTCGCGATATACTCGATTTTCTTTTCCTGGTATGGCAGAAGGGCGAATCGACCCCTCCATCATCATGGGGTAAGAAAACGCAGCTTTTATATCTGCTATGGAACAATCGACTTCAATACTCGCCTTCAATTGAGAACTCCCTGTCTCTTCTACAAGAAGCTGTACAAGCTCTTCTTTTTTGTTTTGAACAATTTGTGCTGCTCTTTCTAGAACGCTTATTCTTTCGTAAGCGGATACATTTTTCCAATAGGCTTGGGCCTTTTCAGCTGTTTGGTAAGCTTCATCAATATCGTTCTTGCTTGCATATTTGAATTGTGTTAATACCTCATGGTTATAAGGATTCGTAACCTTGCAATATTTATCGCTAGACCCTTCTCTCCAAGAACCATTAATGAACATTTTACTCCATTCTGAGTATCTATAAGTTTTAACTGACATTCTATTTCCCCCTTTCATTTACCCGATTCTGAGTACTGGCTTGATTGTAACACCAGATTCCGAATCCGCGCCTGCCTGGTTTATTTCTTCTAAGCTATAGAATGTAATTAATTTATCAAATGGGAATTTCCCTTGTTTATAGAGCTCAATTAATTTTGGGATAAATAGTTGTGGTACTGCAGAACCAAGTAAAACACCGGTTACGGATCTTTCAAATAAAACGGTATTTACATCCAAGCTAACTTCCGTACCAATAGGAGGTGCCCCAATAACAACGGCACGGCCTAGAGTAGCCAGGCAATCAACTGCTTGGCGCAATACTTCAGGGCGACTTGTAGTTTCGATAGAATAATTGACTCCCATTCCTGTTATTTTCAAAATTTCTTCCACTGTATTTGTTTCCTTAGGATTGATGGTGTGGGTTGCGCCAAGTTCTTTCGCTAATTCCAATCGACTATCTTGAACATCAACCCCAATAATAGTGGTACAACTGGCTACTTTAGCAGCCATGACTGCACTTAGCCCCACTGAGCCACACCCAAAAATAACGATACTTGATCCAGCATTTGGCTTTAGTTTATTAAGAACAGCCCCACTGCCTGTCTGAATGCCACAACCTAAGGGTCCTAAGATATCAAGCGGTACATCCTTTGGAACTTTAACCACATTCCTTTCAGAAGCAACAGAATAATACGCAAAACTGGCTTGACCAAAAAAATTCGAAATATCCTGTCCATCTTTGTGTAATCTGCAAGTTCCATCCTTCATTTTTCCAGTAAAATTCAACTCAAAAAATTGAGAGCAGGCATACGGATTCCCACTCCTGCAATTTGTGCAGTCTCCACACGAGCTAAATGAAAGTACAACATGATCCCCTTCTTTAACACTTGTGACCCCTTCTCCTACTTTTTCAACGATTCCGGCACCCTCATGTCCTAAAACTGCAGGCAAAGGAACCGGATAATACTGGTCTCTAACAATCAAGTCCGTGTGGCAAACACCTGTAGCATGAATGCGGATTAAAACTTCCCCTGCTTTAGGATCGTCAATTGTAATTTCCTCGATTTGAAATGGTTCCCCTTTACCATGAGTTATTGCTGCTTTTGTTAACATGAAATTCCCCCTAACTTTTGTAATACACTAATCTATAAAAGCAAGATTCATGCCAATTTTACAAATTTTCTTAAGATAAAATCCACAACCACAATAAATCGTGTGCCCTTAATCAATTCCAGCAACATATAGTATGTTTGGCTCTTCAAAAGCTCATTTAGTTGAAGAGTTTCTTGTTTTTGTTACTCCCGTTGGAAATAGTGTACTTCCAAAATGGAAACCCAATGGAAACAAAAGGTTTCCATTGGGTTTCCATTCATCTTATAGACGGCTTTTTGCAAAGCTGTAGCTCACTTTTATAGGAAAATGTTTGATTTGAAACTAATTATTTTTTCTTTTTTTCATAGATACAACTAGCGGCAAAGACATTGGCTTCTTCTCCAAGCTCATCGAGAAGCTTGAGTGCTTCCTCTAGCGTACTGGGTCGTAAGTATTTTTAAGGTCCCAGTCTCCACTCGATAGTTGTTTCTATTAAATGTGCTATTCCCTTTTCTCAACTCTCCTTCTCTACTGTTTTGGTTTGTATTTGGCATTAGTATTGCATCAATTATATTTAAAAGGAGGACAGACCAGAATGAAAAAAGTTATAATGCCACACCTACTATTGTTAGGTGCCTGTATTTGTTGGGGCGTAAACCCTGTCATTGGAAAAATACTGAATGAATCACTTCATCCCGTTGCCCTATCTACCCTTCGATGGTTAACTGCTCTCCTAATCCTCATCCCATTGACCCTATGGAGAGAGAAGATCGATTTTAGGAAGGTCCTGGCGCACTGGAAGCTCTTTTTCTTCACCGCCCTGTTTGGGGTCACCCTATTTCAGACCTGCACCTATATTGCCGTCAAGTTCACCAGTCCAACCAACACCATGCTCATCAATACGGCCACCCCCATTCTGATCGCTTGTTTCTATTATATTTTCCGAAAGGAGGTCCTTCATAGAATCCAAGTACTCGGTATGGTTTTGGCCACCGCAGGGGTGTGCATCGTCCTTTCCCAAGGAAAATTAGAAGCCCTGCTTTCCCTTGATTTCAATACGGGAGATCTGATTATGGTAGGTGCCGTACTGGCCTGGGCTGCCTATTCCATTTTGTCAAAGGAGCTCATGCAGCTGTTCCCCCTGCTTACGACCATCTCGATTACCAGCCTCATCGGAGTGGTGCTGTTAGTGCCAGCCTTCCTTTGGACGATCATCGAGCATCCAGTGACCGGAATGACGTGGGAAATGGTAAGCGGGATCATCTATTTAGCCATTAGCGCTTCGGTGCTCGCCTTCTTATGGTGGAATTACGGCATGAATGCCCTAGGAACCAATACTGCTTCCATGTATCTCTATCTAGTTCCCGTCATCACCGCTCTTGTTTCTACCATCGTTTTGCGGGAATGGATCACCCTAAGCCAGGTGATAGGCGGTCTGTTCGTAGCCTATGGCGTGTTCCTAACAACTAGAAAAAGACCGCAACCTGTACAATTGGAAATAAGCACAAAGAAAAGTGTCATGTAATGGGTTTGGAATATAGACAACATTATATTAAGATGGAAAATTCATAACTTTTGCTCATAAAAATTGGAAAGAATGTAGTGCTAATGGAAAGAGGGCATTTCCATTGTATCGTGCAACAGTCCGTCCCTTTCTAAGCAGATGGGACGGACTATTATTCCACTTCATGGTCAAGCTTAGAAAAAAAGGGTACCCCAGAAGGAGGTCTTAACAGCCTTTTCGGGTACCCTCTTCGTTTCCTTAGTGATTCACCACGATTTTATCTTCATTCTCCAGAGGCGCATCGTTTTTTTTCAGACTGAAATGGTTTTGTTCCACGATGTAGGAGACTGCGACTCCAATGATCAACGCCCAGAATGGCGCGCTGATCTTAAAGATGGTAATCCCGGACATGGCCACGACAAATGCGGCAAAAGCACCGAACTGAAACTTCTTCCCTGAGAAAGCGCCTTGGAAAACCGAGATTAATACCGCCAGCATCGCAAGGCCAGCTACGGTTGAAATCAGCGTTCGGGGCAGAGCCAGAAGAACCGGCACCGCAATCCCCGCGATCAACCCGAATCCGGCGAACAGAACACCATCCACGACGGTTGCCGCGTAGCGCCCTTCTTTCTTGTCTCCTGCCAATTCAGATGAACAAAGGGCGGTCATTGGACCTGCGATGTTCGCATTGTGGCCTCCAAACAGGGACGTTACCATCCCCCCGATCCCCGAAATCGTGGTCATGTAATTGACAGGCGCCCTATAGCCTTGGGATAGCAATACGCCTGTCGCTTGGGCATTTTCTGCCCCAATGACGAGGACGGCTAGGGGAAGCGCAATCGATAAGAAGGCATCCAGGGTGAATACAGGGGCCACAAATTGCGGAAGAGCCAAACCGATATCCATCGATTGAACCTGGATTTGCCCTGTGATCCAAGCCACGAGCACTCCGACGCCCAATGCTCCGAGAATAGGCGGAAAACGCTTCCATAAACGGTAAAAGATCAAGAACGAAATCACCGTTGCTCCCGCGATAAAGGGAGCGGCCTGAATAGAGTCGACGATACTCAGCGCGAATCGAAACATCGCTCCCGCAATCATTCCCATGATGATCGGCAAAGGAATCCATTTCATGATTTTCCCGATCGTACCCGAGATCCCCAAGATGAACACCAGGATCCCTGCCATCATATAAGCCCCGGACGCTTCATGGATATTGAAGGTAAGAAGAGCGGTCGCCATGAGAACAGCCCCGGGGATGGAATACGCGCCATTAATGGGGGTCTTAAACCTTAACGCCATAATGATACTAAACAGGCCACCGAAAAAGTAAATGGAAAATAGCCACGAAATCGTCTGTTCAGGTGTAAACCCCCCCTTCTCTGCTGCCCCCATGACAATCAGAGCAGGACCTGTACAACCAAAGATCGCAGCTAGTGTACCTGCTGTGACCGATTTGGTGTTCAAATGCTTGGGCAAATCCCGAAGCCCGGACATGATGCCTGGACCCGTTTCAATAATCCTTTCCTTGTTATCACTCACTCGTAACCCTCCTCATATATTTTTTGCTTACGCTTTCATACCAGAAGCAAGAATGATGCCAAGTTATGGTTCAAAGGTGACAGTTGATTTGGTTGGAAGCAATACTTTCACTTTTAGAATTATAGCAAAATTCCATGTGGAACAGCAGTGGTGACAGATGGACCGAATGTCGTTCCGCTTTGACCTCTAGCCTATTGATAATACGGGATTCCCCAATTGGCATAACCCTTGCAATTAACCCTATACGAGAAGAATATGATATCAAGAGGATGATTTTCCTATGAGAGAATATGAGCAGTTAGATCAGGATTTGGAGACCATCCAGGACCTTAAAGTAGAATTAAATGCTACCGCAGAAAGTTCCCTCTGAATGATTATGTATGGACATAAACTTGCTCCTTTCCCGTTGTTAGTAGATCGTCTTCAGCAGCAATTGCAGCGTACTTTTCTACGGCGGAAACTAAATTATAGTCCATGACACTCGGTAACAGCAGCGTAATGCCACCCAATGGCTGACTTGGGCATCGTTTTTTGTACTTTCAGCAACGGTATATAGAAAAACGGAACCACTTGGTTTCCATTGGAAGTAAAGCGTTTCCGTGTTTCCGTCTCGATCCTGCTTACAAAATAAAACGCCAGGCATGTAGCCCAGCGTTCGTTTCTTGTTGTACAGAGATATTACTGTCTAACACCTTGCGTGCCTTTAATTTTCCTAAAAATTGTTTCATTTGTGCTGCTATATTTCCAAATCGAGTCGGGGTACTGAATATGATGGCATCTGCCCATTCGATATCTTTAGGTGTTACGGTGTTGACACATGCTGTTTCCTCTACATAAGCTTTCCAAGCGGGATTCCCTTCGATCACCGATTGAGGGGCAAGTTCAGGAACTTTTAAGATTTTAACCTCTGCTCCAGCTTCCTCACCGGCAGAAGCCGCCCATTGTGCCAGTTGATAGTTGGTTCCTGTGTGGTACTGTAATAAATAACTGCAAGTTTGACAGACATGATCCAGCCTCCTTAAATGGTTTGCTATATATAATCCCAACAATTCCCTTCAAATGGAAGTTATATACCCCTGTGAAGAGGAAGTGAAAGGGGAATTATTACCTTTTAGCTGCTACTTCCTCTCTTTTTGAAAGCCCTAGAGTCTTTCCTAGGGATAAAGCGTAACTTCCATTCAAAGCTAAATATAGTGCCATAGCTAAGAATGCAAGATCCAGCTCCCATCCAGCCATTTGACCATTCCCCAAAAATCCAACCGCTAATTTCACCTTTAAAGTGGCTCCAATCATAATGATTGCCAACAGCGCGGATACTAATCTTGTTCCCAACCCGACAATAAGTGCTAAACCACCTATAAGTTCAATCGTTGCAACCGCAAAGGCAAGAGATCCGGGAAGCCCGATGCTTTCGAACCAACCAGCGATGTTGCCAATGCCCCCTTGGAATTTGACAAATCCATGAATGAAGAATGTAATTCCTAACACTACTCTTAAAATCAATGCTCCTAGTTGATTCGTGTTCATCTTGTTTCTCCTCCTAATGTTCTCTCTAATGAATTTAAGGTAAGTCAATTAACATCAATTTTGCATTAGAATTGCCAGCGATCTTTAATTCGGTAAGATCAGTGATTCTTACTGAATCTCGTTTTTTCAGTTGGGTTTTCTCGTTTAAGGTCACATCACCTTCGATCATAAATAAAAAGATTTTGCGATTTGCCTCTTGGTTAAAAGTGAGTGAATTTCCTGCGTCTAAATCTGACAGATATAGAGTCAAATCTTGATGGATAGATGCTACACTTTCAGATTTAAAATGATTCGAAACGATAGGAAGCAATTGATTTTTTAGCGCATTTTGGTCATAGGCTTTTTGTTCATAAGATGGTGTTAATCCCCTTTTCTCGGGTAGAAACCAAAGCTGCAAAAAGTTGACCTCTTCCGTATTGGATGGGTTAAATTCCGAGTGAACCACCCCTGTTCCTGCGGTCATTCTTTGGATTTCTCCGGGTCTAAGAATCTCTGAACCGCCCGTACTATCTTCATGCTTCAATTGACCTTTTAAAACAATAGACACAATCTCCATATCACGATGAGGATGTGATCCAAACCCATTACCTGCGGCCACAAAATCATCATTCAACACACGAAGAGGGCCAAAATTCATGTTATTCGGGTCATGATACTCAGCGAATGAAAAACTGTGGGACGATTTTAACCATCCGTGATTTGCTGTAAAACGTGATTCTGCTGGATATACTTTGATCATGTTAGCCTCCTGCGTTTTCATTTATTTTTCCCATGTATATTGTTCTCAACCATAGTATGCCTTATAGCCATGCATCAATAGAATAAGAACCAGCTCCAATCAGGGCCACACCGATAACCACCGCAATCAAAACCAATTGATATTCGAATCCTCCCTTATCACTCCAATAACCGTTTTGACCATGAACTTTCAAAATAGCTACTACCATGGTAGATGCAATCAGGAAAGCTCCTACGGGCGTTAACAAACCGGAAGCAAAAAGCAATCCACCTACCAATTCACTCAATCCAGCGAGGATCGCCATTTGAACGCCGGGTTTTATCCCGATGGATTCCATCCAACCACCGGTTCCTTTCGGGCCATATCCTCCGAACCAACCAAACAACTTCTGAGCGCCATGTCCCATAAAGGTTACCCCGATAACTAAGCGAATGATTAATAGACCAAGATCCATCATTGTTTCTCCCTTCATTTACCTTTTGTTATTTACTAACTTTTTATTATTACTTACTTTATGTTAGTATCATACCGTGTCTCACTTACTTATGTCAAGTTGCTTTTAAAAAATAATAAATGAGGTTGTTTAAATGGAATCTACCTTTGAATTACTCGGCAAGAGATGGACAGGTTTAATTATTCGTGTATTAATGAGCGGCCCAAAGAGGTTTAAAGATATATCTAAATTGATTCCCGATCTTAGTGACAGAGTGCTTTCAGAACGATTTAAAGAATCAGAGGAAGCTGATATTGTCGTAGATTCCAAAATGAACTATCCAGTGTAACATAGTTTTTCAGACACAAAAGACCGCCCCCTCTATGGTTATCAAGACCTAATTTAAAAGAAATTCACGAAATTTAAAGGTGACCACATGTTAGACATATCTAATATGTGGTCACCTTTGTTTTTTAATGTGTTATTCAACTATAGACTCCCGTTAAATAAGCACAGAAATTTAGACCTATTGTATTCTTCATCAGTGGATTTACTTACAGTACCAACGGACATACAAACGTGATATGACGAAAGTAATGAATAAACCAATCCAAGTCCAATACCAAGTCCAACCTGTGTACTTGATTAAGTTGGTATTCTTTTCAACCATTACCTCTATTAATGTCATTCCAGAGCAGAACAGGGCGTAGTACCCTAATTTATTAAGCATGCTCCTTTTTTCAGGGTAATGAGCAATAAAAATCGCACAAAGAGCGGGGTGTACAAAAAAATCATAAGTAAAACTCGAACCATATGAGGAAAGTTCACGTACAGGGAATTGAATCCACCCCTTCTCAACCACAAACATAGCTCCTGACCAAGTAATCACCTGTTTTATTAGAAATGCTAACTGTACTTCGCGGAATTTTTCTCTTGGAACCAACAATAAAAGGGCAAGAATTGTTAAAATCCATGCCACAATCAAAATAGTGCGTTCAACTGACATAAAACAAGGTCCTCTCCAGTAATTTTCATTTATTATTTTGTCCAATGTTAACGAAGATAACTGCCCTTTACTTCAATAAAAAAGAAAAGACTGCCGAGGCAGCCTTCCTTCGCTATAGACTCTAGTTGCGTAATACATGACAAGCTTTGAAACTTTTGAATTAAAAACCGACCTCGTATTTACGAAAAGGACTGTTTCGAGTAGTGTTCCATTATTTAGTTTGGGAGATTCCGTTCACGATTTGCGTCAGTGCTTCCTTTATCGGTGTAACTGGGCGACCCAATAACTTTTCGAAATCATTACTCTCAACTTCAAGAGTGCCTTCTCGAATGCTTTCTTGGATACCCACAAGGAAAGGTAGGAGAAACTCTGGTACTCCCACACTTTTCATAATATCGGTATAAGTAGCATCATCAACCTGTTGTACAATTACTTCTTTACCCAAAACATTTCCCAAGGCAGATGCTAATTCCTCTTGTGTCATCAACTTACCGGAAAGTTCGTAGATTGTTCTCCCGTGTCCGTTCCCTGCTAATACAGCTGCTGCTGCCTCTGCATAATCTTGTTGCGGCGCCCAGCCTACTTTACCATTTTCTGCTGACGTTACCCAAGGTGCTCCAGCCATCACGCCTTGAATGCCTGAAATCTCATTTTCCAAGTACCAGTTGTTTCGTAAGAAGGAGTAAGGAATGCCGGTTTTCAAGATAGCTTCTTCTGTTGCCTTATGCGTCGGAGCAAGAAGGTTTTTGCTTTCTTTTGCGTTCGCAATGCTTGTGTAAGCAATAAATTTCACTTCCGCACGCGCTGCGGCAGTTACTGCATTGGTGTGCTGTCGAATTCTCGTTTCGTTGTCTCCATCAGCGGATATAATTAATATTCGGTCTATACCTGCAAAAGCACGATCCAATGTTTCCGGCTGGTCAAAATCTCCGTGTCTAACGTCTACTCCACGGGCACTTAATCCTTCCGCTTTCTCTGGGTTACGAACACTTACAGCCAGTTGTTTTGCTGGTACCGTTTTTAATAAGGTCTCTACAACTTTTGAACCCAATCTTCCTGTTGCACCTGTTACTAGCATTTTCATTGTAATTCCTCCAATAGGTTTTTGTTGTAATAACTATTGTTATAACACAAATGGTTACAACTAGTTTATAAAATAATAGCTCTAAAAAGAGCTTTTATTTATTTGAAATTTGTGGTCAGTTGGCTCAAATTTGTTTGTGCCAACCTATGCTCCATAGCAGATTGGGCTTCTTTTAATTCGAATTGGAGAACCGATTCAATATTTCGCCCGACTGGGCAAAGAATATTGGGTTCTTCGTGAATACGAAATAATTGATTCCCTTCCGTTGCATTCACAGCCCGATAAACATCAAGAAGCGTAATTTGTTCAGGACTCTTGAGTAAAAAGGCACCGCCTACTCCAGCCCTTACGTCCAATAAACCAGCCTTCTTAAGCTTCGCCATAATTCTTCTAATTATAACAGGGTTCGTATTTACGCTGCCCGCAATAAAGTCCCCCGTACAATCATTGGAACTAACAGCAATCACGGAAAGGATATGAACAGCAATAGAAAAGCGGGTGCTTATTTGGCTCAATTGAATCACCACCGTTGTAACCATTATAGTTATATCGATTCAAAAAGTCAAACAAAACAGGGGAGAGCGACTTCCATCGTTTACCTCAGCGTGTGCCGAATATCTTACGATCTCGCTCCCTTTGCTACTCGGACCACTTTGTCAACCAACCACTTCACTGCTATTCCCGTTAAAAGATAATAGAAGAAAGAATATATATAGTTCCATTTGACATAAAGAACCTGATCTAACCAATGAGCTAGGGGTTCCCCGACAAAGGCATAGATAACAGCCATCGCAACCAAAGCTAATGAGTACGATTTCCAGCTATAAAAATACTGGTATATCAGCATATAGGCTACAGGGACGACACTGGCATCAAAAGGTAACGCTTTTGGAATAATAGGGATTAACTTCACTGGATACATCCAATAACCTAACTGAGTTCCTAATGAATCGAGATTAACAGTAAGAAGAATGATGATCATGCCAAAAAGTAAAATTTCCATTACTCTTTGTTTATCCAATAATTTCATCCATATCATCCACGGCACAATCAAGAAAGCGACCAATAACCACCAATTCCATGTCCTAAACGCATAAAAAGACCAACGCTCTATATCTAATAGAACTATTTTATCTTGTAGTTCTCTTATTTCCCATAATAATTCATATGTGATTTCCACTTTGTGTCCTCTTCTCATATAAAGATGAAAGAGATTATCCTTAATCAACAAAGATAAAGAGAGTACCTCCGAAAGACTCAAACAAACTACCCTTGAAGTTCCCCTCTTTTACCCTTGTAACTTCAACCATTCAATGTCATTTTAGGTTTTAATTCCTAAGGAGAACCTTAATCGCTCCATCGAGTTTTGCATCCATTAACTCATACCCGCGTTTTGCTTCATTTAATGGAAGAACATGAGTAAACACATCTGACGCGTCCAGTTTTCCCTGAGCTATTAAATTATAAAGGAAGGGCATATAGTGGATGACAGGAGCTTGTCCTGTTCGAATATTAACATTTCGCTGAAAGATATCTCCTAAAGGAAAACCATTATATCTGCCGCCGTAAACCCCCGTGATCTGGATGGTTCCACCTTTACGCACGGCCTGGGAAGCTATGACGATAGGACTCAATGATCCTCCATGAAGCTTCAAACCAGTAGCAAGAAATTCTAATGGGGTCATCTTTCCATCCATACCCACCGCATCAATCACCACATCGGCTCCACCTTGGGTCATTTCTTTTAAGTGCATACCTGTATTTTCAAAATGTTCAAAATTAACAATTTCCACATGGTTGGTTTTCTTCGCGTGTTCTAATCTATAATCCACATAGTCTACCGCTATGACTCTTGTGGCTCCCTTTAACCAGGCTGCCTTCTGGGCAATCAATCCCACAGGACCGCATCCTAGCACAATGACTGTATCACCCGGTTTCACTCCTGCATTGTCCGCACTCCAATAGCCCGTACAAACGGCATCTGCTAAATGAGTAATTTGCTCATCCGCCAGCTCAGAGTCTTCAGGAACTTTAAATGAGGTAAAGTTTGCGTAAGGTACCCGGAGGTATTCTGCCTGGCCCCCTGCGTAACCACCCGTCGTTTCCGAGTAGCCGAAATATGCCCCCATGTCGCCATGCGGATTGGAATTATCGCATTGGCTTTCCAACTGATGCTGGCAATACCAGCAAGAGCCGCAGGAGATGTTAAAAGGAATAATCACTCGGTCCCCTTTTTTTAGTTTCGTCACCTCTGGACCCACTTCTTCCACAATGCCCATAGGCTCATGCCCAATGATAAAGTCTTGAGGGAAATTAGGAATCATCCCATGGATCAAGTGCAGGTCAGAACCGCATATTGCAGTGCTAGTTACTCTTATAATCATATCATCTGGTTTCTCAATTTTAGGGTCCTGGACCTCTTTCACTTCTACATCTTTGATGCCTTGATATGTAACAGCTTTCATTTTCTTCACCTCCTTGTTTTAATGATCTAGATCAGCAAACATACCCAGACGGGATGTATGGTCAGGAAATAACTTCATACCCGCAATTTTCACCGTCGTATCAGCAGATTTAATATCTAGCAGAAATTGTTCATTCACGTTATAAGAGTGTAACCATCCTTTTTCAATCATGAGCTTGGAGATTTCATTATGAAGTTCAAGAGCTTCTTCCAATTGGGCGCGTACTATGGATCTGACTTCTGGGGTGATGGTTTCCGTCAAGGCTACTGCACAATTCCTCACGCCATTTTTTGCGGTCAGCAAGAAGTCCATGGCAAACATAGAATCGGCCAATTCAGGCATTCCTTTCGCGTTAGTTGGATCTAAGAAATCGCTGTTCATATTTTCACCTCCCTTATTGGGTATGGATTCGGGTATAAAGAGTAGTCAAATCATGGATAGCCTGAACGGATTGTCTTACATCCTTTTCCATCAAGGCTTTCAAATCCTTGTCAAAAACCAGACCTTGCATCAATTTTGATCGGGTTAAGCAAACCGTTTTAAAATTGAGCAATTCGTGAATCTCCATACTTTCATGTGCGGACAAAGTCGGTTGTTCCATCCTTTTCACCCCCATTCTTTAACAACTATATTTTTTACTTTGAGTTACGAAGTATACTACTGAAAAGATAATGATCAGAATATCTTAGAATTTTATTGATCATGCTATGGACGAGAAAAAATATATTCTGGGAATGAGGTGTTGATCATGAATCCACAGGGATTAGCCTTGCACGAAACCCTTGAATTGCATGAATTGCTTCAATTTAGAAATCTTTGCTGCACCAAAGCAACCACAATGCAAGCGCTTGTTTCAGACGAACAACTGAAAACCATCATGCGCACGGATGTTGAAACGACAAGGGAGCATATCCAAGAGCTGCAGGGGTTGTTATCAAACTCTAATTTCCAATAAGTGGGAGGTATACGAAGATAGATGAATAGTGTAATTGAGTACTTAACTGGAATGGACACCTTAACCGATCAAGTGATCGCCTCGGATTTGCTTCTATCTTCTAAAACCGGGATTATCCAATATGCCATGGCACTGACAGAAGCCGCTACAGAAGAGGTTAGACTAATATTAAATAAACAATTGGAGTATGAAATCGAGGTCCACGAACGAATGACTGCCTACATGGTTGATAAAGGTTGGTACCATCCCTATGATATTTCTGAGCAGTTTGCAGTGGATCGTACAATGACACAGACAACATTAAATCTACCGCCTGTACCTTTTAGCTAATAAAAATGAAGTGAAAATCCAAAAAAGGAGCGTCCAACGGAATCGCTCCTTTTTGCTGTTATTCTTGAGGCGGCATATTCGCGGCAATGGCATTGGTGTGGGCTTGATCTAACATTTCCTCTGCGAGAATCAATTGTTCCTGTACTTGTTGAATAACTTGGGGGTTTTGTTCTGCTCCAAGTTGTGTAATGGAGAAGAGCGCTTGATTTAGGGCGGTCTGCGCTTCGGAGATCGCCGATGACGATTGGGCTGTGATCGTATTGCTTTGTCCTAGAGCAGCACGGGCTGGTTTTTCGACTACATGGGTTTCCGGGTTTTGAAAATTGTTTGGCATAATAAAACCTCCCCTTATTGACTTAAACCTTGCGAAAATTCTGTAGCCTGGGCTAGACTCACTTGAGCTAGCTGCAATTGATCCTGAGCCTTGGTCAATTGTTCTTGAGCATTGATGATTGAATCTTTGTTCCCTGTTGCTTGAGCTTGATTCAGCACCGCTTGCGCTCCTTTTAATACATCTTGATAAACTTGAACGATGGATTGTTTGGATTGAAGCACTGCATTAACTACTTGTGGATCCGTTTGCTGCCATGGTTCATTCATAATATGATCTCCTTTTCAGTTAGCGTTAGTACTCATTACTCCTTTAATATTTACCAGACTCTTTGCTTTTAAAAACCTGTTATTAAGCACCATTGCTAATGTGCTAACCTTAAATAATTTCATTGACGAAAAACCGTTCTATTCTATAATATTATTGTATATTGTATACCGTATTTTTCTCAAGAAAACACCCAAGATATGGCCACAGCTTTTTAGGTGTACAGCAAAAAACATTAAAGTAAGAGGTGGTTGTGTTGAGGAGTTATTTTATACTCGCGATGTGTTTTCTGTTTCTTATTCAATATTTTGTTGGTTCCCAAGTGCTTCAATATATCTTAGCCCTATTTGCAGCTATTGCTTTCTTGGGAAGTATTACGCTTGCAAGACCGACTCCCCGATTTTTTAGTATCCTGATGTTTTTGGCTGGAATCATCTTCACGGTCTTAAAAGGCGACGGATTGGAAGAAGTAGTACAAGGAATTACGGCCAACCTTCCCTTGTTGACCTTGCTTGTTCTCGTTCCCTTGCTATCTATTCCACTGAAGATGGGTGGTTTTTTTGATTCCATATTGTTATATCTCAAACACTTTCAGAATCATCCAAGAAAATTATTTATGGGAATTACTTCCGTTCTCTTCTTTCTAGGACCCATACTCAACATTGGTGCTATTCGCATTGTTCATGAATTCGCTCAGAAATTAAAATTGAACTCTACTTTTTTGTCCAAGGCTTACCTGGTTGGTTTTTCAACCACCATCTTATGGTCGCCCTACTATGCAGCTGTTGCTATTACGCTATTGTATCTTCAGGTGTCCATTACCGATTATGTACCGTATGGGCTCGGCTTAGGCATTTTATTTTTAATCATCGGTAACCTCATGTTTAGTCTATGGGCAGGAAAGCAAAAGCTTGAGCCATCTGAACAACAAGATGAAGAATCCTTCTCTCCTGATCATGGAAAAAGGATAAAGGTTCTTGCTGTGATTATCTTTTCCTTAATGACGGTAACGATTATCGCGGAAATGATCACTCATTGGTCCATGCTCGTGTTAGTCAGTTTTGTAGCCATCCTTTTCCCACTGGTGTGGTGCTTATTCTCTCATCAATGGAAGGCATTGAGGCAATATCTACTTGACTTTCGAGATCAATCTGTGCCTATCATGAACAATGAAATCATTATGTATATTAGCGCTGGTTTTTTTGGACAGTCTCTTATTGGGACGAGCTTAGGTCAAGGACTTAGTATATTTATGATTGATTTGGCACAGATTTCATTTTTGCTGTTTGCCCTGTTTATCCTAGTTACCATGGTTATTGTAACTTATATGGGAATCCATCAGGTCGTTGTTGTGACTGTCCTTGCCACCCAAATGGACCCGATTTTATTAGGTACAACCAAAGAAATACTGGCTATGGTGATTATGCTTGCTTGGGCCACATCATCGGTATTAAGTCCGGTAAATCCTGTAAACCTATTGGTAAGCACGCTTGTGAAAAGGTCTAGTATTCAAGTAGGTACCCGAGATAATGGATGGTTTTTGCTCAGTATGTGTACCATTGGGATTGCTATACTTACTCTTTTTCACTAGTTTATGAGGAACGGTTCATACCAGCTTTCATTGTGTGGCAAGCAAGTTCTCTGCTAGAGATTGAAAATGCTTTTAATAATCGCATCCGTCTCTCTTTGCAGAAAGTTCAGAAAGAAATGAAAGGCAGATATATTCGTCAAAAAAAGAACCCAATAATATTCTGGGTTCTTCTTTTGCATGTGCTATACAGGTGTTCAATCCCTAGTTCTCGTCAGGAAGTGAGGAACGACTTCCTGGCCTAATTCTTCAATTACTTCTTCAGCCGGACGCCGGCCATATTTCAAGTTGATCGCCACGTGATTGACACCGGCCAGTTTGAGCCTTTGCAGGAATTCCATTAGAGGATGGCGACCGATCCGGAACCCAAGATGAATCGGGACAGGAGCCTGATTCGGATCCTCGGTCAGATCCACATACAAAGACTGGCTAAATGGTTTAAATGTATCGGAAAAAGAACGCCAATGCTTGATCATGTCCGACTGGTAATCCAGGTTGCGCGGATAGTACAGCCAACCGTCACTGTTTTCGGCAATCCACTCTGGAGTCTGGGAGCTGTGACCCGTTATCAGTACAGGGATATCAAATAGACTCGGCTTGGGCAATATGTCCCCATTCATCAGCTGGCCATTTTCCTCCCAAGCTTTTTTCATGATCCGTATCGATTCTTGAAACAAGGCGGATCGCTCTGAGGGATCAACGGAAAAGGCCGGAAATTCAATGGGACGATCCCCTGTCGCCACTCCCAGAACCAGGCGCTCGCCCGATAGCTTGTCAATTGAAGCGGCAGCTTTCGCCACGTGAAGAGGATGACGCAAGGTCAAAATAATACTGCCAGTAGCCAAGGCGATATTTTTCGTATGAGCCGCCAAATAGCCCAGATAAACCCATGGATCGAACATTTGACCGACATCCCCAAAACTCGGATCATATAAAGGAACATCACGCACGAACAAGGCCGCAAAATCTAACTCCTCTGCTCTTTTGGCCAATTTCACTTGTTTTTCCATATTCATATAAGGGATACTACCCTGGTAAGATTCCAAGGGAAAGAATAACCCCAGAGTCAATTGATTTTGTTGAAACATTCGTGAATATCCTGTGTGCTTTTCAAAATGTTTCATCATAGCTCCTCCATACACTCTTATGCACTTTCTGCGCTTGCTATAGCGACGGGTTTATGAACCGTGTCTATCGTTGCTCCCCCTAAACAAACTTCTCCCATATAAAACACAGCAGCTTGTCCAGGTGTCACGGCTTTTTGCGGGTTATCGAAAAACACATCCACGGTTTGTTCATCCCGAACAAAAACCGTTACGGATTGATCCGGTTGACGGTATCGGAATTTTGCCGTACAGGTAAAAACGGATCCTGCTTCCGCAGGGGACACCCAATGGACGTCGGTCGCCGTTAACCCATGAGAGAACAAAGCAGGATGGTTGGCTCCTTGTCCAACATACAAAATGTTTTGTTCGACATCTTTATCTACCACAAACCAAGGTTCACCGTCCCCGCCAAGCCCCAGCCCATGTCGCTGGCCTAACGTATAGTACATCAAACCATCATGTCTTCCTTTCAGCTCGCCTGAAAGAGTGCGAATGTCACCAGGGTTGGCAGGCAAATAGGAGCTTAAAAATCCCTTGAAATTTTTCTCGCCAATAAAACAAATGCCCGTGCTATCTTTCTTCTTCGCTGTATATAAGCCTGCTTCGGATGCGATTTTGCGAACTTCTTGTTTGGACAAATGCCCGAGTGGAAACATCGCTTTCGAAAGCTGTTCTTGTCCCAAGGCGTTCAAAAAATAGGACTGGTCTTTCGTGGAATCTACTCCTCGCAGCAGACGGTATTGACCATCCACGTTCTCGATGCGAGCATAATGTCCAGTTGCTACATAGTCTGCTCCGATATCCATCGCTTTCTGCAAAAAATCGCCAAACTTGATTTCGCGATTGCATAATACATCCGGATTCGGAGTTCTTCCTCTCTTATATTCATCCAGAAAATAAGCAAACACTTTATCGTAGTATTGCCTTTCAAAATTCACCGTATAATAGGGAATTCCAATCTGATCTGCTACCCTCCAGACATCTTCATAATCCGATTCCGCGGTACAATGACCATACTCATCGGTATCATCCCAATTTTTCATGAAAAGTCCAATTACATCATAGCCTTGTTCTTTAAGCAACAAAGCCGTAACCGATGAATCAACGCCACCTGACATCCCTACCACAACACGAGTATCTTTTGCTGCTTTCATTAATCCTTATCCTCCCTTCAGTGCATACAAGCTAAAATAATGTAAAAGAAATAATTACAGTTTACATATAATAAAGATACACCTAGGTGTTCTTTTTAGTTCATTTTAATCTGTAACATAAATAGTTACTGTTTATTAGACTACCACAATACTCTTTTCAACATCAAGTACTTTTTTGTATTGATTAAGTAAATATCTATATACTGCCATGGATCTACAAGGTTTAAAGAATTATTATACTGTTTCCTCCTAGTATAACGAAGAGACTGTTCTTAAAGGTCGGTAAACCAACTTTTTGAGAACAGCCGTTAATTCGATCAAAAGGGTTATAAAAAGTTACACTTTAAGCATTTTTCCTAGGTGTTTTACAGTAGGAGTAAGATTCGCCAGAAAATAGGATTCTCGCAATCTCCGGGAAGGATCACTATGCTGAAGATAGGCCGTTCCTCCCTGATGCAGCATGCTTTCATGTACCGCTTTCGAAGTCAAATGAACCATATCTAAACGAGCCTTCAAAACCCTTCTCCATTGGGTTATCGAATCTGAGTCATCCACCAGGGCAAGCGTTTGATCTCGGAGCATCTCTAGTTCAGCTATCAATTCATCCGGTTGAACGTTTAGATATTCATTACAGCCACCTGGTTTGTTACCTGCTTTCTGAATGCACTGAATAGAAGCTTCCGTCACACCCAATCCTAGTGAAATTTGATAGAGGACAAAGGTAGAGCGAATTTTTTGTACATAATCATCCGCATGCTTTGCAATAATCCATTCATTTGGGATGAATACATCCTCAAATAAGCAAGAAAACGTGGCACTCCCATTCAAGGCTAAATACTCCTGCTGTTCTTTTCGTTTTAATCCTTCGCTATGACACGGTACTAAAGCCATGATTCGCTGATCCTTATGGACCGATGCAATGATTCCAAAGCAGTGATCAGGCCCCAAGTTAGACACGGAAGGCAACTGGCCGGAAAGGATATATCCACCTTCCAAACGTGTTGCCTTTAAATGAAGGGACTCGAGTCCAGCATAGTATTTCATCGCATTCGACAATCCGGTCCCCCCAAGCCGTTCTCCGTTTTCAAGTAATGGTAAGACTTCGTTTTTTATATAGGAATTGTCGCAATTCCTCACAAAAGTTAAGGCAGCCAGATGACACCATACATTAAAAGCTGTCGTCATGCAAACTTTTGCAATTCCCTCAACTAATTTTATTTCTCGAAGAACAATTTCTTTTTCCGAAAAGCCCTTAGAGGAAAAAAAACCCAATTTACCAAGCGCCACTAGAAACTCACGAGAATAGAAGCCTTCTGCATCAATCTTTTTAACTATAGGCTTAAGTTGTTCATCTATTAAATCTTCCAGTATCTTTTCCACCATCATGGTCCCCTCCCTTCCATCCTTGAACCAAACCTAGCCAGCTTGTCGATCGTAACACACAGATTATAATGCTTCCTGTAAGCCAATTACCGATCCAATTTATCAAAAAATGACCCATCCAATTCCTCACCGTTTCGTAATCGGCTTGCAAACAAGATGAACGAATATACCGACCAGTATTTAACAAATGGTTTTGGATGAAACTAAGGTGCACGAATCATAATAAAAACAGATTGTTAAATTCTATTAATATATTTAAAAATAAAAACTTTAATTTCATGCGAGGAATGATGATGTTTAATAAGAAGGGGAAGAGCATACGAAAAGAAACAACCGTAACGTTGAATGCCCTGCAGAATAGCTTGGCCAACATGGATGACGCTGAGATCATTGAACACTTAACCAATACAGAGCATCCCGTTACACTGGTTTATTTAAGAACGTTAATTGACCAGGAGAGATTAAATGAATTCCTTCATGAGCCGTTAAGCCAATGTACTTCTGACAAAATAGAGGAATGTATCAAGACCTCTAAAGTCTCCCCTATCACCACATTAGAGGAAGCCCAAATGCAGCTGATGCAAGGATCCATTGTTTTGCATGATTCCAACCGTAACCAGTGGGTGTCCATTCAACTTCAAAATCCGCTGAGCCGCGGTATCCAAACCTCTGGAACGGAAACAGTCATTTATGGGGCAAAGGACAGTTTCAGTGAACAAATCGAAAACAATATTACTTTGATTCGCAGACGATTGCCACTGACAGAACTTAAAGCGGAAACGTTTAATGTGGGGTATTTAAGTAAAACAACGGTTGTCCTGATGTATATTGAGGGATTAACGAATCCCGAATTCATTTCTATCGCCAGAAGAAAATTATCAGAAGTTAATTTCGATCAGTTTCTAGATTCCTCTCAAGTGGCAGCTTTCATGGAAGACCATCATCATAGCGTATTCCCGCAGTTTCTCCAAACCGACCGGCCGGATGCCTGTGCCTATGCGTTAGGAGAGGGTAAAATTATGATGTTAATTAACAATACTCCCTTTGCGTTAATTGCACCCATTACCTTTTTCCATCTTTTTCAATCTCCTGAGGATTATTTTCTGCGTTGGCCAATTGCTAGCTTTTTGCGATTGATAAGATATGGAAGCTTTCTTATCTCATTAATTTTGATACCGCTTTATGTGGCCTTAACGTTTCATCATTACCAGATGATTCCGCTGCAGCTTCTCTATGTTTTATTGGAAACCAGAAGCAAATTGCCTTTTTCCCCCTTTTGGGAAGCCCTCATGATGCTAATTATTCTAGAAATTATCAAAGAAGCCAGTCTGCGAATGCCCACGAAAACAAGTCAGACATTAGGGGTGATCGCCGGTATTGTCATCGGACAAGCAGCCGTTGAAGCCGGCTTTGCCAGCAAGATATTAATTGTTTTAATGGGGATTTCCGCCATCGCCTTCTTTTTAGTTCCGAATTATCTCATGACCAAATCCAACGTGCTGATCCAGTTTGTGTTTCTTCTTCTTGCGTGGGTTCTTGGGATTGTGGGAATCGGCCTTGGAGCTATTGTCGTCCTCGCTCATCTCAATGCGCTAACTTCACTGAAACAGCCATATTTGGCACCTGTGGCTCCATTCTTTTGGAAAGACTGGAATGATCTATTCATCCGCGGTCCCTTAATACGGATGAAGGCTCGACCTGCCTATTTGCGTCCACTACAGAAATGGCGCTACAAAAAAGGGAGATGATCGCGTGACATCCTTATCCTTATTTAATAAAAACACTACCTTTGACGGCATTTATGTAGTATTCATCATTAATCGCATGCAAGTCCTTTACTTTTTGTTAGTCATGCCCGGTCAATTAGTGGATCCCTATATGATCTGGGGAATCTTGGCTATAGGATTATTATCGCAAATCAACTTGTTCATCTTATCTAAATGGTTTGCTTCCCATTTTGCCGAAAAAGGTTTTCAGGGATTTGTAGAGCTTTTTGGGTCACGAATTGTACGTTTTCTTGCTGTACTCGTATTGATTCTCCTATTGATAAAAATATCTACCCTTTTACTGGGAGTAGGTGAAGTGGTATATCAGTATATCTTCCCATCAATGAATTCGAACTGGCTGATTCTTTTCATCTTTTTAGTCTGTTACTATGTAGCCGCTCAAGGAGTGGAAAATACCATACGGTTTGTTATGATTGCATTTTTCAGTACGATTTGGATGCTTATCCTTTTTTCTCCTTTTTTCTTTCCATCGACAGCTTCTCTTCATAATCTGTATCCATTAATACCAACGGAGTGGTCGAATCATTCTTGGAAGGGGCTATTGTTTATTTGGTCAGCTTTTTCAGGTCCAGAATTTCTAGTATTTTTGGCTCCTTGGCTAAAACCGCAGCAAAGGATGCTAAAATACTTTTCCATTGCGAATGCCATCTCGGTACTGGAATATTTGCTTATTTTTATTGCTGCGTTATTCTTCTTTGGCTCTGCTTACTTGAACAAAACCAAGTTTCCGGCGGTTGATATGATCCGCTACCTGCAATCACCGGCTTTTGAACGGATTGATATCATTTTGATCGCCATTCATTTGTTTATTCTAGTATTTGTGATTTCATTCTACATGTTGTTTTTTTATTACACTGGCCGAATCGTCCTAGGAACACGGGATAAACAAGCAACTCGCTTCGGCTTCACGACTAGTTGGCTAGTGATGGTTGTCACGGCTATCGTAGTGAACGAGGGCTTATGGAAATCCGGTGAAGAGCAAAACCTGTTTCTGAACCTCGAAATTTGGTCACGCGCTTTCACCTACCTTGTGGTGCCGGCATTCCTTCTAGGATCCACCAAACTGAAGGAGCGTTTTTAAGCATGATAAAACGGATATTTTGGGTTGGCGCGTTAATCAGCATCATATGGATGACCGGATGCTCCCCTTTTGTCGAGAACAATACGATCGAAGAAATCGCTCCCGTCATTTTCTGGTCCATACGAGAAGGTAAAGAGGGGAAGCTAGAAATCAGTACACTGGCGCCCCCTCTTATTAAAGAACAAAAGCGTCTTCTGACCCGAGAAGTAACTTTATTGAAGGAGAGCGGAAAGGAATTTAACTTAATCTATTACCGAGAACTGAAATCTGGACAACTGAGAATGCTGTTTATTGAAGAAAATCTTGCTAAAAAAGGAATCTCCCCTATCATTAACACCATACTGACAGATCCTGATATTTCTCAACGACTTTTTCTTGTGATCGTGAAAGGAAATGTTGAGGATTACATTAAAAGTCAACTAGATAAACAACCAGACTTAGATTATTTCCTATACCGCATGTTGAGGCATTATGAAAAAGAAGGAGAAATCACGGCTATTAATCTTCATCAGTACAAGGAGATGCTGTATGCGCCTTATGCCGATCCCATCCTGCCTGTTTTCAAAGTAAACAGCCATAATTTCACCTATGACGGAACTGCGTTATTCCAGAACGATCGTTTCATTACATCCATCCTGCACATGGATGATAATATATTCCAACTGATTAGCAACAACCACTTCCTGAAAATTCTTCCCATTCCGTCCCTATCGGTCTCTCTAGGCAAAGTTCGATCCAAGGTTCACATGGAGTTGAATCAGGACAATTCTGCGCTTAATATCGAGGTCCAGCTCAATGGCAGAATTGAGGAATATCGGGGGGATAGGAATATCCTTCAGCGTGATCCATTAGCGGATCTCAATAATGATATAGAATCCTATCTCGAAACTCAAACGACAGCATTAATAAAGAATTTACAGAAACAGAAAATGGATCCATTGCAAATCGGTACTCTAACCCTTTCTCCCTTTTCCAAGCCTATCAGTGAAGAAGAATGGTTACGCCAATGGGAACACATGAAGATCCACGTGGACTATCAAGTACATATTCAGCCATTGACCAATGTGATGGAGTAATCAACACTAAAAGGGAGTATGGCTTACCTGTGCTATCCACTAAGGCAAACCTTTAATTCTGGTCATGCGTGGCCAGATGTTCCCGGAATGATGAAAGATTTCATCAAAAAACTGAACGATTAAACCATTTTAGAAGGCAATATGACAAAGCGCTACGCTGGAATGGAAGAAGCCCAATCCAATAAAGGGATTGGGCTTCGTTATTAGGTCATCGATAATCTGATGCAGCATGCATGCGTGTATGTGGGATTTGGTAGAGAACGAAGATGGGGCTGATATTACCCGATGTATCCTAATGTGATTAACCTATTTTATCTATAAATATATATAAAGAATGAATCCAAATAACATGATCAAAGTCACAATCCCATAAATAATACTTAAGTTTCTGACTCTTCGATTCACCGTTCCATAATTTTTATCTTTTGGATTTTTAGCTACTTGCAGCGTCCCTATCAACGCTAGAAGGCAACCTAGAATGATAACGATCGTATATAGCATTGTTTTATCCTCCAATATTAAAGTACAAACTGATTATAATGCTTCCTATAAACGAATAACCGATCCAATTCATCTAAAAATGACCCATCCAATTTCCGTATCGTTACGAATCACTTGACAACGAACTAGATAAACCTTTTAATGATAAGGTTGGTTGACTGTTTTTTTACCTAAAATCTCAATCAAAATATATGGTGAATGCAATGGAATGGAAACCAGACAAACAGGGAGATATCCCTATATACAAACAAATAGCCGACTATATTCAAAGAAGAATCGCTTATGGAGAATATCCGCCAGGCAGCAGCTTGCCTTCCGAAAGATCTTTGGCGAAAAGCTTCGATGTAAACAGAGGCACCATTATTGCCGCCTACGATGAGCTCTATTCTAATGGCATGGTAGAACGGATCAAGGGAAGCGGCACGAAAGTCAGCAGTGACGTATGGGGACTCACCCGTACCCGCATCCCAAATTGGGATCTTTATGTTGAACGAGGATCTTTTCTGCCTAACCTCCCTATGTATCAGCACATTCATGAGGAAGTACACGAAAGAAATTTGATCAACTTCGCAAGCGGCGAATTGGCGCATGACTTGATGCCTTATGATAATTTCCGCGAAATTCTTCGCGATCATCAATTTCGGCAATCCCTAGGGTACGAACATCCTCAAGGAAACCTTGACCTTCGTAACACAATTGCTAGACATTTAAAACAGTATAAAAACATTGAATGCACAAGCCAGTCCATCTTAGTTACTTCCGGGGCCCAACAAGCTCTTCACCTTTTAATTCAATGCTTACTGAATCCAGGTGATGCCGTGGCCTATGAGGATCCATCTTATGCTCACTCATTGCCTACATTCCGATCAGCGGGTCTTAAAACCTTCAAGTTACCAATACGTAAGCAAGGCATCAATCCTGAAGATATTATTCATTTTTATAAGAAGCACAAGATTAAAATGATTTTTCTCAACCCCATTTTTCAAAATCCGACGGGAACACTTCTTTCGGTGGAAAGTCGAAAAAGAGTTCTAGATATCGCTGCGGAATTTGGGATAGCGGTGATCGAGGATGATCCTTACAGTTTAATTTCCTTTTCGGAACAGACGAACACGACTACACTCAAATCTATGGACAAAAACGGAACCGTGCTCTATGTTAGCTCCCTCTCCAAATTGGTTGCATCAGGACTTCGAATTGGATGGATCGTGGGACCGCAAAATGTAATCCATCGCCTTTCCGATGCCAAGCAACAAATTGATTTTGGACATAGTATCCTTCCGCAATGGCTAGCCAATGAATTTTTACAATCGGACTCCTTTGAAACCCATCTGCATCATGTAAAACAGAAACTTCACGAAAAAAGAAATATCATGGTTTCCGCCTTACAGGAGGAACTGCCCGATCACCTCACGTTTCAGATACCAGAAGGAGGAATCCATCTTTGGTGCAAACTAGCAAATAAGGTTAACGAATATCGATTGCTCGAAGAGTCGTTGAGAAATGGGGTTATATTTGTCCCAGGCAGCTTGCTCGGTTCCCCAACCGGTCATATCCGACTTACCTATGGCCGAGCAGAGACCGAATCCATTCCGGAAGGAATTGTACGATTAAGGCAAGCAGTACTTAAACTTTAAAACGCACCCAGCTTATCCTTCCGCACATGCAACAACAGGTTGGCAAAAAGCACCGTTCTCTCTTATTTATTCCTAACTAAAACGAAACTCTTTATGCAAATGTAAATAGAGAAAAAGGCAACTGAAGTGACAGTTGCCTTTTTAGGTCTATTTTTTAGGTTATAATGACACGCCTTATATTCTTAAATCCTTATTTGATGCTATTGAGTAATTCTTCGGCGTTCTTTGGCTTTTCCGTGAATAAACTGACAACAACAGTTACTAACAAAGCAACAAGGAATCCAGGAACGGCTTCATAAGTAATACCGAATAGAATTTTTCCCATTAATGCTTTTACATCAGGCAAGAAGGTAAAGGTCCACTCAGGTTGTTTTTTGACAAGAATAACCGTAACTAATCCTGTTATCATTCCAAACAGTACTCCGGCCTTACTGACACCTTTCCAATAGAGGGTAAGCAATAGAGCCGGTCCAAAACAGGCCCCTAATCCTCCGAAAGCAAACAGCACCATCCAAAACACGAATTCCTTAGCAGAGAAGGCAAGCCAAATCGATAAGAGCGCAGACTCTTACCCTAAGAGGTATCCCTGAAGTGGGAATCCACTATTTTTCCTTATGAAAAGGTTGGAGCAGGCAATTCATCAATTTTCATACGAAGTAAAGTATACGGTTTTTGGCGTAGGTCTTTTCCATAATGAAATCTTGGTTGGCGATGTAATTGGTTCACAATGACATATAAGTATTGATCAGGACCAATCGAAAACGTATCCGGCCATAAAATTCTCGGATCATGTGCGATCGTTCCCATTGTGCCATTCGGCAATATCTTTCGAATACTGTTGTTTTCATAGTCTCCAGCATAAACGGTTCCTTTTGCATCGGTGATCATTCCATCAGACGCACCTTTTTCTCCCCAATACACCACATGATGAGGTAAATCCATATCCGGTATGGTTCTGTCTCTTAGGGCTTCGGTTGAGATCGAGAAGAGATGACGGCTGGTTAGTGGACAAAAAAATAAAATCTTTCCATCAGGGGAAATCGCTATACCATCAGACGCCAGTCTAAAGGGCGAAGCCCCGCCATCAAGGTTGCGATTCATCAAAATTTCACCTTCTACTTTTGGTAGCATATAGGGATCGGGGGAAGTTGAAGTTGCTCCATTTAACCGTCTAAACGCATTTCCATTTTCTAAATCTACGACAATAATAGCTCCTGGTCCTCTAGAAGAAGAATCCGTTATATAAGCATAACCTGCTTTACCCACACGAAAATCAAATCGGACATCATTCAGATAAGTTGTTGGCAGGACAACATCTTCTGTAAAGGTATATACTTTTCTTATCATATTTGTTTTTAGATCAACAGCGACTAATTTTGCCCCCCCTTTAATAGGTTCAGAGAAATGGGGTGCCGCTGTATCTAATACCCAAAGGGTTCCCATTCCATCAGCAACTACACTTTGGACACTGATGAAAGACATCGTGATATTTCCTGGGTTTACCATATTGGTTTCTAGACTAGGATAAGGTCGCAATTTATTTTCAACAATTTCCGCTACCGTAAATTTAACATCGTCTCCCCATTTCGGGAAACAAATGAAAATGCGCCCGGTTTCTGAAACACTAACACCTGTTGGCATAGCCCCATAGAATGAATAAACGAGTTCAAACTTACCGAAATATTTTTCCATAGGTAACATAGGTTTCTAAATATCCTCCTCAACAAATTCGAAAGTATATCACCTATATATGACTAATCTTTTTTCTAGTGCCTGGTTCTTAATGAGTTTTTCTTTTCTATTAATTGGGGACAGACCCCTAGCTGATGGAGAATCCCCTAAGCAATATGAATGATCACAACTTGGAACCGACCATCGGACCGGTCTACCAAAAACACCCTGGCGGTCTCCGATTGCTTTGCCACCCCTGTGAGCTGGTCGCCGGACGGAAACCGCTTAGCTTACTTGTCCGGATGCGGGAACTTAGAAAGAGCGAGTCAAATATGGGTTGTCGATCGTGGAAACCTCGTACCATAAAAAATCATCTTTAACATTATTGTTCTACGTATTAATAGTGCGAATACTAGAATTAGACAAAGAACAGCATTCGATCGTTTTTGCTGTGATTTTTGTCACACCATTCCATCATTTGCTTGATCTTCATAGCCCTTCCGTTTAAAAACCACCCAAAAAAGCCGAATGACTGATCTTAGCCACTGGACAGTAACATTTTCTTTCCCTTACACATGGGACTTGCCAGGAAGCGCATATCAAGTCTTTATAGGCTAGAATATAGATACAACTCCAAAATAGAACTCCAAACGATACTGATGCCGCAATTGCAAATAATGAACTAGAATGGTTCTTAACATATCCTCTCTTGTGAAGAAAGGCTAAATTTGTGTTAAAATCTATTTAACTTATTTAAGTAAGGGGGGAAATAAAGTTGGAAAAGCCTCTTTCTATTCCACGACCACTCGTACGTACGAATCAATGGGTAATCGTTCTTTGTGTAGTCATGACCTGGTTAACGAATCAGAGTTGGTTTCTGCTGATTCCACTTGCCGCTGGCATTTCTGGCCTTATTTTTGGATTTAATCCGATTATGCGGGTAGCTAAACTGTTTTTAAAAAAGCATCCTTCTGAATATATTCCAGAAGAATGGGAACAACAGCAATTTAACCAAAAGATCGCTGTTCTCTGTTTGCTATTAGGGTGGCTTGGTTACTTAGCCGATTGGACGTTGTTGGCGTATGGATTTACAATTATGGTAGCCCTAGCTGCTTTCATTGCGATCCTTGGCTTTTGTATCGGTTGTTATGTACGCTTTCAGTGGCTCATGTATCGAAATCGGAAACGACAAGCCTAACTTTAAACCGCCTGAACATAGACAAATGCCTATTTGACTTGGGGAATGGTTCCCTCCTATGCAATTGCGTTCAAACACGGACCACGTCCGAAGAGAACTCGGAAAACGTGGCCAGCTTTTGTTCCTTATTTTCTTTACCGCTACACTGATTCTAATCGTTGGGGTATTTATCATCCTAGTAGGCAATACTTTTGCCGCTGTACCTGAAGCAGCAACCGCTTCATCTTGTTTTTAGCTTTAGCCATTCTCCCTGCTCCTATCGAGCGTTATCGGATCGCTCGCCGTGTTCGGTTACATGGGAGCAACCCTTCAGAATATTGCAGCTCCGTTTGCAGCAGTGATCGCTTTTATTCTCACGAACGTCCTGGCTGTTGCAACAAAAGGCAAGTATTATGGCTGGAAAAGCCCTTTTTCTTTACAAAAAGGAAAGAATGGGGTTTGGAGACCTCTGGTTATGTCTTTTCAGAGTATATAGGTTATACATCACCTAGGATTTCCCCATAACTCTTTTGCGATAAGCTCATAGGAACGAAGACGATCTTCAAAGCGATGGGTAATCGTTACAATCATGATTTCGTCGGCTTGGTACAGGGTCTGGATTTGACTCAGTTGGTCTTTGACTTCCCGCGGATTGCCGATCACCATCAGCTTTCGCATGTCCTTCAGTTGTTCTTTCTCGCCGTTCCGACCAAGATATTGTTTGGCTTCTTCAATGGAAGGGATCCCTGTCTTCCCTTCCCCTTTGGCCATCTGCATCTTCCACGTCAGTTCGCTTAAAGCCAATTCTTCAGCACTTTCCGTTGTATCGGCACAAATGGCCGAAACAGCCACGATGGTTATTGGTTGCTGTAACCTGTTTGTTGCTTTGAAATTTTCGATATATGTTTTCATGATTAAGCTTCCGTCTTTTTCGCTCATGAATTGACCAAAGGCATAGGCGATTCCATACTCTGCTGCCAATATGGCGCTCTTTTCACTTGTTCCAAGAAGCCACACCTCAGGGGGGATCGGAGGAAGAGGAGATGCAGAAATTTTTGAAAATAGGTGATCGGAAGGAAAATCCTCATGAATGAAATGAAGGAGATCTTTTAGAGATTCAGGCAGTTTACGAACTTGCTCCAAAAAGTTGTCAGAAAGAGCCATGCTGGCTTCAGCCGATCCTCCTGGTGCTCGGCCTATTCCGATATCCACGCGCCCCGGAAATAGGTTGGCCAGCAGGTTATAGGTTTCAGCTATTTTATAAGGCTTATGGTTCGGCAGCAGAACGGCTCCAGATCCCAGTCGAATGTGTTTTGTATTAGCTCCAACATAGCCTAGCATTACCTCCGGGGATGAACAAGCAAGTCCAGGAATATCATGATGCTCAGCGATCCAATAGCGAGTATATCCTAATTGTTCGCCGAGTTGGGCCAAATTCATTGATTCGTATAAAGCTTGCCGAGCGGTCGATCCAGAAGAAATCGGGGATTGGTCTAAAATACTGAGTTTCAATTCATTCGCCTCCTAGCACTCGTTTACTGAAAGAATTATAAAGGATTCCTTGGCTGGCCCCAAGCCTGTGCGCAGAAATTCCATTTGACGTTTTATGTCAACTGAGTTGTGCGGCAGTCTCCAATCTTGATGTCAAGGTAGGAGACCCTAGTTGCCCTTATATCTAAATAGATACCATCAAATTTATAAATTCTGATAGACCGAAAAAGAGTCCCTGAATCCGGGGACTCTTCGATTGCCTAACTTACCTCATCTCCATAAGCTCTAATTTGAATATACCCACTTCATCTTCCTTATACAGGTTTGTGATTGAAGTCGAGTAATTCGCGATCGTTCCTCTGAATTCGAGCTTGGTCAGAGGAACCTTCACGTTAAAATTTTGCTCATATAATAATGTAGTGACCTTATGGTACTCTTCGCTTGTGACTTTAAACTCAATAGCTATATGATGCAATTCCTTTTTAGAAATCGGGTCGCAAATCACATTTTCTCGATAGTCAGTAACCTTTAATTTAACTTCATCTAAAAATACTTCCGTAACTATTTTCATTCATCCCCTTTCAAACATAGATATAGATTATTACTCCACTCACGGTCAGTCCCTTATCACATGGTAAGGTGCAGAGCATTTTTTTATGCAGATAGGTCTTCTAAAGCTTCCCGGTTTAATCCAATAATGAGTTTCTCTCCATCCATAAGAAGTGGCCTGCGTAGGAGTTTAGGCTCTTCGCTAAGTAAATGGAGTGCCTCGAAGAATCTCAATTCCTCTATATCCACGTTTAAGTTTTTAAAAGTTTGGCTGCGCTTGGATAAAATTTCATCAATCCCATTTGTGGTCAATTTCAACATTTCTAACAATTCTACTTCCGTTGGCGGATCACGAAATAGATGGCGTTCTACAAATGATACCCCTTTTTCTTTTAAAATGGCTTTTACTTTCCGGCAAGAGGTATCACTAGGATTAGTAAATAACGTCAATTGTTCTAACATTATTAAGTCTCCTTTATATATAAAGTATTCCCCAACAAAACAACCGTGGAGTCACTTGTCAATATTTTTGTTTACGGTTGATGATAGAGTTAATCTTTCCAACTGAACTGCTCCCCGCTTTTGTCAATTACTATTTATATTCTTTCAAAAGTCGCCTCTACTTATTGTTATAAATATTATTACAGTTAGATTAAAGTCTATAAAGACATTGTTCAAAAGCCCTTCTAAAGCATCTACTTTATCCATTTTCTAAGAGGAATACAATACTGTAATTATAATTCTTACAGTTATTGCGGTCAATACACCAGTTACCATCAATACTTGTTCTTTTTCGATGTCGCTTATTATCCTATCAAGAAGAGTGTTTCTATTTATTTCTATCTTCTCCCCATGAAAGTTTATAGATGTTTTAATGTCATCTAAATAGACTCGGCATGTTTTTTTCCGATAAGAGTTCAATAATACCCTTTTCAAAACTAAAGAAATGTGTTGTGTTAGTACATCATTTCACAATCTTTTATATAAATTTAACACGACACTTCATAAAAAATCACCTATATTAAGAAGTTCTATTTAAAGACTAGAGCTGTTTCTTACAAGAATTATAAAAACAAAGGCTTCCCATCATTTGATACCTTATGGGTGATTACATTTCACTTATTAGGAGCATGTCAGCCTAATTTATTCAGTTAGAATTATGGAAAAGGAATTCCTACTCTGGAGATTTTCTTTTCAATTTTTTTGCCAAAGAGAAAATCTCATTTACCTATGGTACGGTTCCCCTTATAGAAACGATAAAGTTTTTACAATCATACACAACGGCATTGTGTATGATTAATAACATGTGTTGTTAATTTTCGTTATTCTGTATAATTGAAAATAAATTATTTACGTCCTTAGGAAAGAAATTTTCTCAAACTATATGACAATATTTATCCCAAAATAAAAGGCACCTAGAGCCTATAATATACCTCTAGATGCCTTTATTTTATCGTTGGTGTGGTTGTCTCAAACTATATGAATTTTAATCTTGACACATCAGGCTTTGTTTAAGTTCTTTGTCTCAAACTATCTGACGTGTATCTCAAACTTGGTGACGATTTACTCGATTTACAACAATAAACAAATCTATATTCTATTAAAACCTACTACCCACAACGACTATACCCGCAGTTGGTACAACTCTTGCAACCTTCACTGTTTACTAGAGATGCGGCTCCGCATGACGGGCAAATATCTTTTACTCCGAAATCAAAATGATCATCATGGATATCTTTTTCTTCGATCACTGGGGCTTCCGTAGCTGCGATCAAACCATTGGTATCTGGTCCATCCAAGTGCAATTCCATAGCTTTTGCTACAGCATCGGCAACGGATTCAACGCGGTTAGGTCCAAATCCAACAGCTCCCGTTCCACCGATCCCCTTTAAGTGCTTGATCAATAAACGAGCTTTATTACCGTCTGGAAGCTCTCCAAATCGTAAGAATAGGGTAGCTACGCGTCCAAGGGCCTCGGACATGGCAAAGACATCTGAACCTGCTTTTCCTACGTTTACGATAACCTCAAATGGTGCATGATTGGAATCATTAATCGTAATATACGCCTTTCCTAAAGGTGTATTCATCTTGTACGTTGCACCTTGTAGGATTTGAGGTCTGCGCTGGTATTCTTTTTCCTTCTCCGTTAATGGCTTTACTTTCACTTCTGCAACTTGTTTCTTCTCTTCAGGTTTATCCTTCTTCTCCGTAGATAGAACCTGTACATCACGACTTCCGTCACGATAAATCGTTACTCCCTTACATCCTAGTTCAAATGCAAGTTCATAGAGTCTCTTCGTGTCTTCTACCGTAAAGTCATTCGGAGCATTTGCTGTTTTAGAAATGGAGCTGTCTACCCAACGCTGAATAACCGCTTGTACGCGAACATGATCTTCAGCAGATAGATCTTGTGCCGTAACGAAATAGAATGGTAACTCTTGACCCGGGTTTTCATTGACCCAGTTTTGAGCGATAGGAACATATTGCTTGTCCATGCCAAGACGACTTTGGCGGAAGTATTCGAATGCAAAGTAAGGTTCTATCCCCGTACTTGTGCCAACCATGGTTCCTGTTGAACCAGTAGGAGCCTGGGTGATCACTGTTACATTACGAATTCCCTTCTCTTGGATCGCAACACCAACTTCAGGATAAGTAGAAGCCAAGTTTTTCATAAATCCGCTTTGTAAGAATTTCTCTGCTTCAAAGGCTTGGAAGGATCCTTTTTCAGATGCAATTTCTGCAGATGCAAGGTAGGATTCACGAGCCATAAATCCATAGAGTTTATCTAAGAATTCAAGAGATTCGGGACTGCCATAACGGATATTAAGTTTAATTAACAATTCAGCCAGACCCATACTGCCTAAGCCTACACGACGTTCTCTTTGTTGATTCTCTTTATTTTCTTCAAAATGATATGGTGTCGTATCGATAACATTGTCTAGGAAACGAACAGAATAGTTTACACATTGCGCTAGTTCATCCCACGCCACATCATGATTTTCTTCATCGTAGAATTTTGATAGATTAATAGCAGAAAGATTGCAGACACCCCATCCTGGGAGGCCTTGTTCTCCACCTTTATACGTTAAAGCGTTAGTGTGCTAAACCAACCCTCCTGTGTTATTCACAGCTGTATCTTTCAATACAGAACAGACCATATCATAACGGCATTCGTTTACCGTCCCTCCCACTTCGGCTACCCATTAAGCACTTGGTAACCTACTCTACTCCCTTATAAAAAGATTTTAATCTTTTTACGGTTTCGATGGTCGTTGAACGTTCACCATAGGAATTACTTCCCTTAGGCGCTTCGCTGCTGATTATCCAATTCATATGATTTTCGAACCATCACGCTCACCGTTTCCAATCACGTTGTGGTTCATATGACTCTAAGGAACTTCCAGCAATTCAAGAGGTTTTACATCCACTATGGTTTTTGTTTAAATCATTTTTTTTTCGCTCCAAATATATATATGCATTCTCATACATGAACCGCGATATGCTTACTGATGCCTTAGAACCAAACACCAGTTCAGCATATGTACCCTTCCTATTCTGAAAATATCCATCCTTTTCGGCTACAATTCCGTATTTAAAAAACTTCGTTTTTAAAGATTGAAGAAAGAAGATATTCCCACAAAACCCCAATTTTTTTCGGGTGGAAATTACATACCCATCTCCGTCAAAATAGCCACGTATAAAGTGCCTTAGCAAGGAATCATCTAACCATTCAGGCAAGCGAATCTTATCAGATTTTTTTCCACTTGGAATGTATTTTTCTAATGCTCTAACAAGTTCGGTTGAATTCACCTCTAGTAAAGAAGAGTCAGAACCCTTTATAAAATTCGTATCCTCTTTCTTATCTACAGGATTACCGGTAAACTCTATCGCTTGAGAAAACCTAATAAGATGTCCTTTATCTTCAGTTGCGAGCTTAATCGTTAATCGATTTCTATTCAAGTGACCGTCTGCAAAAATGAAGCCAAGCCAATAGGCTTTTTCTTCGCTATCAACTATATTGAAGTAATTCACATTTAAAGAGTATTTAACTCTTCTAGATTTACTTCGATTTATTTCTTTAATAGTACATACAACGGACAGTTCATCTCTAACAAATTCTAATAATCGACTAACGGGAAGATTAAGCTCTCTGGCAATACGCTTGGCACCATATCTTTTTTCTCGCAATTTTTTAATTAACTCGATCTGCTCTTTTGAAAAAGTAACGTTTCTTCTTCTTTTATATAATCCTTCTTTTTCCAAGTTATACAGTAACGTAGTTAGTGGAATTTGTAGTTGTTTTGCAATCTTTGATGGACTATTCCCTTCTAGAAAAAGCTGTTTCGCGATGTCATACTTATCCAGATTCATCTTAATTTTAAGTCACCTCAAAATTAATATTAGATCCATTTGTATGAGAAATATGATTTAAGCAACCTTTAATGGATTCGTAGCAATAATGGGATTAAAGTACCAAGAATTAGACATCTGGTTATAGTATTCCATGAACACCACACCAGGCTCGGCAGACTTCCAAGCGGATTCAATAATCGTATGCCAGATCTCTCTGGCTTTTACGGTTTTATAAACCTTAACCGCTTTCCCAAGCTCTTTCCACTTCTCTAAATTTCCGTCCCATAACTTATCATAGTCAGGATCGTTCGTGTCTGGGAAAACGAAGTCCCAATCCAAATCTTCTTTTACAGCCTTCATGAAGGCATTACTTACACAAACAGAAAGGTTCGCATTCGTTACTAGACCTGCTGTTTGCTTGATGGTGATAAATTCAAGAACATCCGGGTGCCAGTCCCAGAGCATTAGCATTAGGGCTCCCCTTCTTGAACCCCCTTGCTCTATTAATCCTGTCGTATAACTAAATAATCCACCCCAGCTGACAGAACCGCTAGAAGAACCATTCACGCCCTTTACAAGGGCTCTTCTAGGACGGAGTGAGGAGAGGTTAATTCCTACACCACCGCCTCGTGACATGATCTCCGTCATTTCAGTGAGGGTCGTCATGATGCCGCCACGGCTATCGTGAGGAGACGGGATAACGTAACAATTAAATAAGGTTAGTTCATCGTTAGTTCCGGCTCCTGCAGCAATACGTCCTCCAGGAACTAGCTTCCAATCGTCTAATAGATATCTGAATTTATTTTCCCATTCTTGTTGTTTATCAGGGGTTTGTTCGCAACGGGACATGGTCTTCGCTAGCCTGTCCCACATTTTATCTGGAGTCTCTTCGAGAGTTCTAATCATTCGTTCAGGAATGGTAACGATCTCTTCTCCACTGCGTAACTTAACAGTAACGTCATTCCCATTACGCTTGGTGACCACACCGACTTCTTTTTGAGGGAACTTCGGATCATCCTTCGTTAAGCAAATAACAGTATCCCCTTCGGTTACATGATCAGGATCAAGATCTTTCATCGCATATCGGTCTAAGAAGATCTTCTCGCTTAGACCCTCCAAGCGATATGTATTCTTCGTTAATTCCATCCTTAGTCCTCCAATATATTAAATTGACCTAACTCTATGATGTTTGATAAAGTAGTGATTACGCAGGTATAGTTAAAGATACCATACACCTTAACTTCATTCAACATATTGACAAGGTGTTTTTGCATTTCTACTAGATGTTGTGCATAATGTGGATTATGTGAAGAAAAATGGTTTAATACTCTATTGATGAAAGAAGGCTGAACCACCCATGATACTGTATAACGATAGGTTGGTTGACCGGGAAGACGTACGCATCGATATTGAAGACAGAGGATATCAGTTTGGTGATGGCGTCTATGAAGTAGTTAGCATTTATGAAGGAGAGATCTTCCGCCTCCAAGAGCACCTTACTCGGTTTGAATACAGTGCAAATCAAATTGGGATTACCTTGCCCGTCACCCTAGAAAAATTACAAGACAATCTACATAAACTAATCGAACACCATCAACTTTCTAACGGACAAATCTACTTTCAAGTCACTCGTGGATATGCCCCACGAAATCATCCTTTCCCTGAAGAGTCTCACCCCGTATTAACGGGCTATGTGACTCGTAGACCACGGCCTGTAGAGTCCATGAAGAATGGAGTAGCTGCCATCATTACAGAAGATCTGCGCTGGCTTCGTTGTGACATCAAGAGTCTGAACTTGCTTGGCAGTGTACTTGCAAAACAAAAAGCAGCGGAACAAGGCGCTTTTGAAGCCATCCAGCATCGTAACGGCACCGTGACTGAGGGAAGTGCATCCAACTTATTCATGGTTCGGGACAACAAGCTCTATACGCACCCTCTCGGTAATCTTATCTTAGGCGGTATCTCAAGAATCGTCGTACTTGAGCTAGCTGCGAAGCTAAATATCGAAGTTATTGAGGCGCCATTTAGCCTAGAAGAATTGCATCAGGCTGACGAACTCTTCTTAACGAGTACGACCTCTGAGGTCATGCCTATTGTTACATTAGACGGAAAACCCGTAAAAAACGGAACACCAGGTGCCGTAACCAAACAACTACAAGAAGCGTTCAGTGCCTTAATTGGCTTCTAACAAAAAAGCTTGGCCTATGCCAAGCTTTTTTTTCTTTCCACTCCGCTGAAGATCCTATAACATGTAAGGGTTGGTCCGAACTACTCGACCAACCCCAATGGTGAAAATTAATTTAATTTATTTACTTCATAAACAAGATCGTCTAGGCGATAGATTTCTATTTTGTCATTGCGCTTCAAGCTATCTAGAGTGACTCCCTTATTTCCTGAGCGAACAAATAATTCTGGAGCATACTTGTAGCTGCGTACACCTTCCACTACATAGATATAGTTACTATCCTTATAATAATAGTCTCCCGTGATCTTCTCCATCTTAATTAGACGCTTCTTCCCTCCAGCCCAATCGCTCACTTGAATTCTATCATTGACTGATAGACTGCTTAATTGGGTATATTCATATGACTTGTATTTGATAACATCTCCAGTTCCGAAGGTCAAGGTTAACGTGGTTCCATCATTTTTCAAGACCGTATACTCTTTCTTATCGGTATTGATATTCGTGACCATCGCTTTGTAACTAGGAAGAACTTCGACTTTCTCTAATTCATCTCCGATATAAGTCGCTTTGACCGTATCACCTTCCTTAATATCAGCGAACTTCGGTCTATCTTTTCCTGGGATCTTCAAATCAACGCCAGCATTCAAATAGAAGCTGTATTCATCTTCGTCTTCATCCTCGGCGTAGAACTTCTTGCTGCTCTCATAGAGGTCTGTTACGACATAGATGTAATCTCTTCGCACATCAATTTCGGTAATTTTATTCGCATTGTCTAATTTTACACGAACAAAGTCATTTCTCTCTAAATCAGATAGATCTTCTCCACTCTCGTGGCGGATGGTCACATCATAGCTGCTATCCACATAGTATGGCTTCTGTTCCCCAGTAGCCAAAGCTAAGGTGACGATTCGACGATCTGCATCTACTCTCACAACCGTTCCATCAAGTCGATTGTCTACTTCTAAATAAACGATTTTATCTTCATACAACTGGAGCTTAGCTCGCATATCTTTCTTAATGTCATCTAGGGAGTTGCGATAGCTGCCATTGATATATAGTTCATACGTCGTATCAAACTCATACGGCTGATAAGATTTCTTACCATCCTTATCAAATTCAAGAATGATCGTCTTGTTCGTTTTATCCAGCGAGAATACCTTACCAGAGATGAGATCACTATCTTCTACCTTCACGCTAGACTGGGATCGATTCGTGATATCTAAGGAAGTAATCGTTCCATCGGATCCAATAAGGATGTCAATATTATCGCCAGCTTGAATATCGGAGGCGCCTGAAGCGGTTTGCCCTTGAAGCTTAATTGTCGCAGTCGGGGACAATTTATAAACGCTTGGACGCGTATTCTCCTTCCCTTGAACAGTGAGATACGCCTGGTCTTGAGAAACGGAAATAACGGTTCCTTCTTCAATAATCGTAATAACTTTAATCTCTGTCACTAAGGAGCTATCTAATTTGACTTCGACTTCCATTCCCTTACGCAAGCCATTAAAACCCGCTGTTCGATGATCGGGATAAGACACCGCAGCGTTGGGTGAAATCGAATAAACTTTAACGGAAGTCCCTTTTTGAAGTGTCAGCAGTCCCTTCGTTGCATCTACTTCATAGATAAGTCCACTACTTGAGAGGTCGGCTTGTCCGATAACACGGTAAATCTTAATAACCTTACCGCCGATGACTGTAATTTCTATCGTGTCATCAACCGCTAGATCATCAATAGATTGAACCGTACCATCCTTTGAACCAAAGCTTACTTGATCCACTAACTGGTAATTCTTGAGTCCTTCCGGCGTCGTTACGGCAATGGTCTTGAATTCCTTTACGACCTTCGATAGGGTACCCGTGATTGTTTCTTGTGCTGCCGCTTCATCTAGTATCTCGATCATGGCCGCCGTGCTAGAACTGGTAGCTCCTAGCAATACATTCACAGGCTGGTAGCGGGCGATCGAAGAAAAGCTTACCTTCTGATTATCCTTAAATACTTGTGTGTCTGAACTTAAAGTGACCTTCATCTGGCCGCTCTTTGTCTCTAACAGCATCTCATCACCCATATAAGACAAGATCTGTCCTTGGACTTCATTCCCTACGCGAGTGGCAAGATGCTTCTCTGCTCGGTTGACTAGAACAGCGAACTGAGCTCTAGTAACAGCTTGCTTAGGTCTAAAGCTAAAGCTTCCGTTCGTGTTCTCGAATCCCTTGATTAAATCAAATTCATTGGAAGCTGCTAATTTCACATAATTACTAGCCCATTGGCTAATATCATCGTTGTCAGAGAAGGTACCTGCAACATTCTCATATAGTTTCGCTTCTGCTTCCTTCTCGATCATCCGAACGAGAAGCTGTGCAACCCATTGGCGAGACGCTTCATATTTCCCTCTAAATTCTTCTCCATCCTCAAGCTGAAGCAGACCTTCTCTATGAGCCACGGATACATACCCCTTCGCCCAATCCGAGACATCGCGATAAAGGCTGGAGTAATCCGTACCGGAATAAGCTTCTGCTTCGGTTTTAAGTCCCATGGTACGAAGAGCCATAGCCACAGCCTGTTCCTTGCTCACCTTCTGATCTGGAAGGAATCTTCCATCATTGGTCCCCTCAATTAGTCCCTTTAGTGACATCTTGGTGATGCTCTGCAGTGCCCAACCATGTCTTGCATCCACGTCACTAAATGTCTTTCCTTGGGCCCCGACTGTGATCGGGTTAGTAAGTATTAAACCAACGACAAGCAATAAAGATAAAATACTGGAAATAGTTTGTCTGAACTTTCTACTCATGCTGTTGTCTCCTCTCCCTTTATGTAAAATTTTCCTTATAAGGTGACATGAAAAAAAGAGGGCTTTTGCCTTTCTCCCTCTTTTTACCTTTCGACACCATTCCTGCAAATTCCTCTTCATAAAGAGAAAATTTTGCCGAACTTTACCTCTTGAAATTCCAATCCTTATGGCTATATCGATCCCTTGCCAGGTGTTCGGCCAACTCCAATTCTTCCTCCGTCAGAACGCTTGGTATCAGCTCCATTCCAAGACCAGCCTCGAACCCCTGATAAAAAGCTTCATGTGCCTCGACTAAAGTCACTATTCTCGAGCTTAGGTGATTAATGGCAACCGCCTTCTCTAGAAATGATGCTTTCATTCTCTCCTTTACACGCTCGGAGGGAAATCTTAAGACATTAAACAGCTTATCCACATCAAAATCAAGTAAGATCGAGCCATGCTGAAGAATCGTTCCCTTTTGTCTTGTTTGTGCACTTCCGGCAACCTTCTTCCCCTCGACAACCAGCTCATACCATGAAGGAGAATCAAAGCAGGCTGAAGAACCCATGGATGCATATTTCGCTTTTTCTTCCTCTGATGCTAGGGATACCATCTCTGCATGAAAACCAAGGGTTTGAAATCCTTCCAATAGGCCATTGCTTATCACACGATAAGCTTCATTCACTTGAGTTGGCATACCTGGATAAGACTCTGACACAACCACACTGTATGTAAGTTCTTGATCATGAAGAACCGCCCTTCCCCCCGTCTGGCGGCGAACGAATCCCAAACCATACTTACGAACTGCCTCGTGATCAATCTCCTTCTCTGCCTTTTGGAAGTATCCGATCGATAAAGTAGACGGCTCCCATGTATAGAATCTTACAGTTGGCGGCGTTTTTCCTTGACTATGTATAGTGAGGATGGCTTCATCGATCGCCATGTTCATGGCTGGCGACATGGGGCCAGAATCGATAAATCTCCATTTTGCTTTTTCTCTCATCTAACTTGCCCTCCCCTCCTCTTTCACCAGTAACATATAGTGTAACATGAATGAAACAATCTTGTAGTCTCCTGAGAGTATGTTATAGCTGTTCCCTCAAAAAATAACCGGAAACACCCACTCAGGTGACTTCCGGTTATTCTTCACACGACATTACTTTCTTTTATGCTTTGGACCTTTGTTTGGATCCTTGATTTCCGTTTTCCCACGTGTATCATTTACTTCGTCCCAGGATGTCTTCGTACGGATATCCGTTTTCCCCTGGTCTTGACGCTCCTTCATGAAAACCCCTCCTTCTTGATAAAATCAGTTTTAGGGTTTCCAAATGTCGAAGAGTTGAATCCTACTGTTTCTTATAACGGAGTACCGGCTTTCTTGCAGCTGTCACTTCGTCCAAACGAGTCACGACGGTGTGATGTGGAGCTTCCTGAACGACCGAAGGATTCTCTTCGGCTTCCTTCGCAATTTGAATCATCACATCGATAAACTGATCGATGGTTTCTTTCGATTCGGTTTCAGTCGGTTCAAACATCATACACTCTTCCACAATTAACGGGAAGTAAATGGTTGGCGGGTGGTAGCCGAAGTCTAGCAATCTTTTCGCTATATCCAACGTTCTTACGCCCAGCTTTTTCTGACGGCGACCAGATAACACAAACTCATGCTTACACACTCGATCATAAGGTAGATCATAATAAGGGGCAAGCTTTCTCATCATATAGTTTGCATTTAATACAGCCTCTTGGGAAACACGAAGCAACCCTTCTGGTCCATTGGAGCGTATATAGACGAATGCACGCAAGTTGATCCCGAAGTTCCCGTAGTACCCTTTCACTCGTCCGATGGACTCAGGAATATCATAATTTAAGCGATATTGTTCGCCATCTTTGACCACCTGCGGTCTAGGAATAAACGGAGATAGCTCCTTCTTACAACCGATTGGACCAGAGCCCGGTCCCCCACCTCCGTGTGGGCCAGTAAATGTTTTGTGCAAGTTTAGGTGAACGACGTCAAATCCCATATCCCCAGGTCGAGCAATACCAAGAATGGCATTCGCATTTGCTCCATCATAATATAGCAGTCCGCCTGCCTCATGTACGATTTCGGCAATTTCCAGAATATGTTCTTCAAATAAACCTAGTGTATTAGGGTTAGTCAACATAAGGGCTGCTGTATCCGGACCGACAGCTTTACGTAGCTCTTCTACATTGACAAGGCCATTTTCATCAGAGGAAATAGTCACTGTATCTAAGCCGGCGACAGAAGCACTTGCTGGGTTCGTACCATGAGCGGTGTCCGGAACAATGACCTTCGTTCGATTCTCTCCACGGCTCTCATGGTAAGCGCGAATCATCATTAACGCCGTCCACTCGCCTTGGGCTCCGGCAGCTGGCTGAAGAGTAACTTCATCCATCCCCGTGATCTCGGCGAGTTCTGTCTGAAGGTCATACATCACTTTTAATGCACCTTGGATCGTCTCTTCTGCCTGATAAGGATGAATCTTGGCAAATCCAGCGTAACGAGCCACGTCTTCGTTTATCTTAGGGTTATATTTCATCGTACAAGAACCTAACGGATAGAATCCATTGTCAATCCCGTGATTGCGATTAGACAGTTCCGTGTAGTGGCGAACAAGCTCTAACTCGGACACCTCAGGAAGTTCAGCCGGCTCTTGGCGGATAAACTGTCCAGGCAAGACGGACGTTATATCTACTTCAGGCACATCGCAAGCTGGCAAAGAATAGGCATGACGACCCGCTTTACTAATCTCAAAAATGAGTGCTTTATCTTGATCCTTAACCACGAGTGATCGCCTCCAATCCATTCACAAGTGCATCAATTTCTTGCTTCGTACGAATCTCGGTAACCGCTAGCAACATATATCCATTTAACTCTGGATAGTCACGTCCCAAGTCATATCCCCCAACAATTTTGTGTTGAAGCAAAGAGCGGTTAATATCTCCCACATTCCCAGGGACTTTCACGACGAATTCATTAAAGACTGGGCCTGGGGAAGCTACCTCGTACCCAGGAATTTTATCTATTTGGCTCTTAGCATATTGGGTCTTTTGGACGTTCAACATGGCCATTTCCTGCACTCCGCGCTTGCCTAACGCTGTCATCGCCACCGATGCAGCCAAGGCATTCAATGCCTGATTAGAACAGATGTTAGAAGTAGCTTTTTCACGGCGGATATGTTGTTCCCGTGCTTGAAGCGTCAACACGAATCCACGTTTTCCATTGGTATCTGTCGTCTGTCCAACGATTCTTCCTGGAATCTTGCGCATCCATTTTTCTTTCACAGCGAAGTATCCACATGTTGGCCCACCCAATTGCATGGGTATACCAAAAGGCTGCATATCTCCTACTACAATATCAGCTCCAAAGGCTCCAGGTGGTTCTAGCACACCAAGCGCCAACGGGTTGGAAGATACAACAAACAATCCTTTATGTTGATGAGCAATTTTTTCTATAGCAGCTAAATCCTCAACACTCCCAAAGAAGTTTGGGTATTGGACGATAACCGCTGCTGTATTTTCGTCGCACCCAAGTTCAAGTGCCTCGAGATCCGTAACCCCATCCTTATGATCCACTTCCACGACTTCGTATCCCTGTCCCTTACCATTCACCTTCAAAATGGAACGAGCCTCTGGATGTACGGTTTTAGAGACGATCACTTTCTTGCCTTTAGCCCCACCGACAGCTAGATTCGCTGCCTCAGCCAACGCAGTCGGACCATCATACATAGAAGAATTGGCTACGTCCATCCCTGTTAATTCAGCAACCATCGTCTGAAACTCAAAAATAGCCTGTAATTCGCCTTGACTGATCTCGGGTTGATAGGGAGTGTATGCTGTATAAAATTCTCCGCGTAGAAGCACATGATTCACTGTACTCGGGATGTAATGATCATAGATTCCTGCCCCAAGGAAATAGGAATACTCATTACTGTTTACATTTTGGGAAGCTAGCTGAGAAAAATATCGAACAATTTCCGGTTCAGATAGAGCTTCTGGAATGTTTAATTTACCTTGAAAACGTACATTTGCTGGAATATCTGAAAACAGTTCGTTTACATCTTGAATTCCCAAGAAAGATAGCATTTCTTTCTTATCTTCCGTTGTCATGGGAAGGTATCGATAGATCACTGTTACTCCTCCTTTATATATACATCATATTCTTCTGCAGTCATAAACAAACGAACATCTACGGTAGAAGGAGAATCCATCACCGCAATCCAGCCTTCACCATATGGATCTTCATTAATCCGTTCCGGTGATTCCTCTAAGGTCCAATTGACCTCTAAAATGCCTCCGAGAATGGGGGAGTAGAGATCACTCACCGTTTTAGAGGATTCGATCGTACCTATAGGTTGCCCCGACTTCCCTGTCGTTTCCTCTAAAGGAAGTTCGACATGAATAACCGTCCCTAGCTTCTCCGCAGCGAATGAGGTAATGCCGATTCGTATCCGATCCTGCCCGATATCTTGTACCCATACGTGATCACGGGTATAAAAGTAGTCAGGATGTAGGTAAGTCATAGCCCTATTTACTCCGCTTATAGAAGGGCGTCTTAACAATTTGGGCTTTGACGCGCTTTCCACGGATCTCCACATCAACCTCTGCATCTAGGGTGGCATACTCTGTACGAATCAGTGCTAGACCCACGTTCTTCTTTAAGGTAGGGGACTGTGTTCCCGTTGTGACTTCCCCAATTAGCTCATCGCCAGAATAAACAGGGTAATGTGTCCTTGGGATGCCTCGATCAATCATTTCGATTCCTATTAATTTCCGAGGGACCCCTTGGTCTTTTTGTTCTTGAAGTGCTGCTTTGCCTATAAAATCGGCTTCCTTATCTAATTTCACAGCAAATCCTAATCCCGCCTCTAATGGGGAAATCTCTCGCGTCAATTCCTGTCCGTAAAGGGGAAGCTTCGCTTCAAATCGAAGGGTATCCCTTGCGCCAAGTCCACAAGGGAGGACTCCTTCTTCTTTGCCTACTTCAAGAATTTTCTCCCAAAGCGATGCAGCAACATCAGCATGACAATAGATCTCAAATCCATCTTCTCCCGTATATCCCGTGCGAGAAACTAAAGCTTTATATCCTCCTAGATTCACTTCAGGCAGGAAGCGAAAAAAACCAATCTCCCCAAGGTCCGTATCTGTAAGCTTAGCTAATACTTGTTCAGCCAGTGGACCTTGTAAAGCTAGTTGAGCCATTTCACTTGAGATATTTGAAACCGTGATGTTGCCTTCTTCATGCTCTTTTAACCAGGAGACGTCTTTATCAATATTGCCTGCATTGATCACTAGCAAATAATGATCGTCCGCTCTTTTATAAACAAGGAGATCATCCACCGTACCGCCGTCTGGGTAACACATGATAGCGTATTGAGCCTGGTTGACTACTAATTTTGAAGCATCATTGGTCGTCATCTTCTGAACAAACGCTAGTGCGTCTGGTCCTATAACGTCCACTTCTCCCATATGAGAAACATCAAACAGTCCAGCCCGCTCACGAACAGCTTCATGCTCCTCCTTGATGCTAGAAAACTGGACTGGCAGCTCCCAACCCCCAAAGTCAATCGTTTTCGCTCCATATTTTGCATAGACAGAAAATAAAGGAGTTCTCTTCAGTTCACTCACTTATGTACACCTCCAGGAATTTTTATATTTACCTCAAGTGTTTCCTTTAGACCCAATCATAGACAAGAGTTCAAATGTACTATCCCACTTTATTCTACAAAGCATAAGGTTTAGACAGAACAAAAAAGGACAGACGTAGGCTAATCATTATTAGCCTACTCTGTCCTTGGTACCTGAGAGATTTTCCCCTTTGGTGGCCTCTACAATCTTGGAGGCGCTCTCCAGAGCCGCGTCGGATAGAAGTACTTTTGCCTGAGAGATTCACCTCATAACAAGGCTTGCTCCTTCGGCGCTGCATGCACAGTCTCTCCCTCTATCTTCATTCGCCTATTCAACTTTTCTTTAACAGAAATTGCAATATCTTAGTATGAAACCCGATCATTTGTTAAATGCTATATTATAACCCTTTTAATCCTATCATAGTTTTACCAAAAAGGGAATAATCAGCTACAACTTTCTGACTTAGGAAAGGACGTATCTTATGTTTAAAATTCCCGTCAACTTCAACCGTGAATGGATTACGGATCTAAAATCTAAGCTCAAGGAAGATGGCCCATGGCATAAGTGGGAGCTTTTTCAATTAGCTTACCAAGCTGAAGAAGTGACTTCTGTCGCGAACTTTGATGAACTGCAATGTCTTAAACACCTTCCTCAACTTGAACCATTTCCTCATCAGTTAGAAACGGCCAAAAAAGTGATAACAGAAATGCACGGCAGGGCCATCTTGGCGGATGAAGTCGGCCTTGGAAAAACTATTGAGGCAGGTCTAATTATTAAAGAATACATGGTCAGATCTCTCGCAAAAAAAATATTGATCCTTGTTCCCGCTTCCTTGGTCGTTCAATGGGCAAGGGAATTAAACCAAAAATTCGGAATACCAGCAGTAGCTCAGAAAAAAGAGTATATGTGGAAGCAATACGACGTTGTCATTGCCTCTATCGATACAGCCAAAAGAGATCCCCATCGCGATCATGTTCTTTCCCAAGAATACGATATGCTGATCATTGATGAGGCTCACAAGCTTAAAAATAAAAACACAAAAAACTACCAGTTTATAAAAGAAATTAAAAAGAAGTACTGCTTACTTTTAACAGCAACCCCTATTCAAAATGATTTAGATGAACTCTATAACCTCATCACCCTACTCAAACCTGGGTATTTAGGGCAGACAACAGATTTTCAGAAGAATTATGTCGAGAGTAAGAGACAAGCTAGAAATCATGAGGTACTGCAAGAGGAACTTAAAGATATCATGATTCGCAACAAACGAAGTGATGGAGGCTTGTTCTTTACGAAACGGATCGTCGAAGCGATCCCGGTAACCCTATCAGCGGAAGAGTGGGAGCTTTATGACGGGGTCACTCGTTTTGTCAAGGAACAGTACCAAAACTCTGTATTCAAGAATCCTTTGGCTCTTATTACCCTTCAACGAGAAGTATGCAGCAGTCGATTTGCAGCCTTTGACACCTTGGTTAATATGCACAATAAGTTGACTGAAGACTCTCCAGCTAGGCAGGAGATTTTAAGATTAGCGGAGTTAATTCGAAGCATAAAGAAAAATGCGAAAGCAGAAAAAACACTAGAGTTGATTCAAGAGTGTGGAGATAAGGTTATTATTTTTACAGAGTACCGTAAAACACAAGAGTATTTGCATCACTACCTAGCCGAGAACGGGATTACCTCCGTGCTGTTTCGAGGAGGCTTTAAGCGAAATAAAAAGGATTGGATGACCGAATTATTCCAGAATCGAGCTCAGGTTCTAATTGCTACCGAGGCAGGTGGTGAGGGGATCAACCTACAGTTCTGTAATCGAATTATCAACTTTGATTTACCTTGGAATCCCATGCGTGTTGAACAGCGAATTGGACGCGTCCACCGTCTTGGGCAAACGAGAGACGTGTTTATCTACAACCTATCCACCCAAGGTACGATAGAAGAACATATTTTACATTTGCTATATGAGAAAATTAATCTCTTCGAAATGGTGATAGGTGAGTTGGATACGATCGTGGAAAGATTGAAATTGAATCAGTCCATTGAAAATAATCTGGTCAATATCTTCCTTGAATCCGACTCTTTCCGTGAGATGGAAATCAAGATTAACAACATCGGGGAAGTCATGAAAATGAACAAGGAACCTTCTCCTGTAAGCGAGGGATTAATGCCGTGATGAACCAACAGGAAATCCGACAATATATTGAAGAATATTTCAAAGCCTTTCAAAGTCCTTTTACGGAGGAGTCCCCTGCCTACTTCTCCGTCCAACTCCCTATTGAGGTAGATAAAGATCTAGGGAACCGGCCATTCTATTGGACTTATGTCGAGAAAATTGGCATGGAACCCACTCCTCTGCACTTAACCTTCATCTTTGACCGAGAGCAAGTGCCTGAGGGAATACGCGGAGAAGAGATTATCTTTGGATCAAGGCGTCTTCACCAGATCTTTGACTCATCAAAGAAACATGGAAAGTTTGTCCGCTTATACGAATCCTCAAGGACTAACTCCCTCTTAAGCTCTATTTCATCCGTACCGCTCGTTCCATGGCTTGGAGTAAATTATAAAGTGGAATTTATATGTGATCAGAAGAAGGACATATTATTGCCTCTTGGGATTAATCTCATTTCCGGGGCAATTGTCCATTCCTTCTACCAAACTGCCAAACAATTAGAATTAACACCCAAACTCCCGGATTACTCATTTACTATGCAACCCATTTTCGGGGTAGATTCTGCCATATCACGTCTAGAGCAATATATTCAAGCATACTTAGATCAAGAAGACACCCTCTGGGCCCAGCAGGCGAATGAACGTCTAGATGAGGAGAAATTGCTTATTGAATCCTTCTATTCGGAAGAAGCTACACGTCAAAAGATCACGGAAGAGGAACAAGAAAAACAAGCAGAAAAAAAGTTAAGACTGGAAGCGGAAAAGGACACGCGGTTAAAAGAACTAGAATGGCAGTTTACCCCTCGGATCGAGGTGTCCGTTGTGAACGCAGGACTCTTTTACCTTAGAACGCCTATTGATGGGTAGTTTTGTGTCGGAAAGGGGCGGAAAATTTGTTTATTTTCGCCAATCCCCCCGACAAGGAGTGGCAAATTTTGTAATTCTCTTCCTGTATGATGAACATATCTTAAGTAGTTAGGGGGAATTAGAGATGAAACGATGGCTCGGAATCAGTCTATTATGGGCATTACTCGCCATTCCTTGGACCGGACAAGCCGAGACATGGAGAGAGGCTTTTCAATACCAAGTTACGCAATGGGCTCAAGAGCTTGCTCTCCAAGATCCTCGTTTTTCCCCTTTATTGGAAGCTTCACTGAACCATCAGGGCTTAGGTCCAAACTCCAAACAGTGGTTGGTCACCTTTTCAGCTGACAACAAGCATATAGGATATATGGTGGTGGAGGAAGATCCCAATGGCTTCGCCTTACTGGAGTACGGTCTTGGGGAATATACTCTATTTGATCAAGAAACGTTGGACGAGCTTCAGTCGAACCAGCAAAAGATAAGCATGCACTATTCGGGGCTTGAATCCGTTTGGTTGGATGAGGAGAGGATCTATGATGCCAAATCAGGAGAGAGGTACCCATTAGAAGCTGGCATACCGAAGACAGACATCTCCTCTGCCGTTCGTAAAGGGGCTCTTCTGCATACGGCCGTTAATCACGAGTCTATTCCTTACGAAGAAGGCTGGATAAAACCTGGGGAAGTCATCAAGCAGGATGTTGAGTTTATCGACAAAATGTCCCAAGGGGAAGTAGCTTATATCGCTCGCTTATTTCAAAATACAGTTACCGCTCCATTCAAAGTAGTTGGATACCATCACTGGGAAGATCAGCTGTTCATAGAACTAGATGATTATGGAAGTCGGTATATTCCTTTCCAATACGCTCTTCAAATGGGACATTTTTATGAGTAAGAAACAGAAGAAGGGCTCTCCTAGAAGCGTAGAGAACCCTTCTGCTCTATTTAAAAACCGTCTAGCCTAATGATGAGGGATCGCGTGATTTATCTGACGTAGAATCTGTTCAGGCGTCTTTCCCTCTGCATTAATTACTGGAGAGCCTGTTGCAGCTTCAGCGAATCCCATTACGTTTTGGTCCATCCCTGAAATGACAAAAGCGTCCGCATCACTTGCCGCGTTGGTCCCAATTCCAACGACGTTCATTCCGTTACTGCGCAAATACTTTTCCACTTCACGCAGAGACTGTTCGATAGCGATAGTGGGCATTCCACTCACCTCCCTACCCTAGTTTATCTCATACGTCGGATAAACATCCGTATCGCCATAGGAATCATGCCAAACCATCGTGAGGACCATTGCTCCTTAGGCCTTTTCTTTCGTTCCGTTTTCGGTGTATCGATATACTTTACAAATTCTTGGGTCAGGTATTTTACCATATCATTCGATTTCATAAGGGCTGGCCTCCTTTAAATAAAGGATTATAACCTTATTCTTGCCTAAATTCCTCTTTGCCAACCCTATTGGTGCCTTACCCCATCGAGAATCTCTTCAACGATTTTTTCGACATCTTTCCCCGTTGTATCCACTATCAAATCAGCAAAATCATATAATCCTTTCCGCTGTTCCATCAGATGAGCGACTCTTTCCTCCAGGTTCCCTTGTAACAACGGTCGATTCTCATCACCACGTACTCGTTTAAGAATCGTTTCATAATCAGCTGTTAGGGCAACCACCATTCCTTTTTCCTTCATCAACCGCCTATTCTGTTCTCGAATTGGGGCACCTCCCCCGGTTGTGACAATTTGATTCTCCCGTTCACAGATCTCTTGAAGCGCTTCAGCTTCGAGATCTCTGAAGTAGCTCTCACCTTTATCCTTAAAAATCGTTGGTATAGGACTCCCTGTCTTCTCCTCAACCCACTGATCTGAATCCATTTGCTCCCATCCTAGTTTGGCTCCTAAGGCTCGTCCTACTGTCGTTTTGCCGGTTCCCATTAATCCAACTAATATCAAGTTTCTCGCCATTAGAAATTTCCTCTCTCCCTGTTCCACTTCGTTATTTTTTGGTTTTCTATATCGTAATAAACTAACAATCGATCTCGATAATAAGGAGGCACCCTTCCTTCAGAACGAATCTCTAAATATTGATCGTCCCTTACCCTTAGAGAAACAGAAGTTATCCCCTCACTTAGACTTGCTATGAAACCAAGTTGACCATCTGCTTCGTTTTCCCACTTCTCTATAGCTAACCAAACTCCCGCTTCTGCACAAGATCTGGCTTGGAGTTTTTTCATATCATTAACCATCACGGTGCGTGTGTTCACGAGAAAAGTCATACTGCCAGTTAACTGGATCATGATCAAAGTCGAGAGAAACAGGACAAAGAACAGTACTGTCCCCTTTTCATTTTTGACCATTATACCACCCTTTTTCTTTCCCTTACAGGGAGTAAGCCAATATAGTCTGGGCTTGCCATTTCGTCGTACCCCTTTGCATGATTAGTTTGATTTTTATCCCTCCTGGGGTAGGTGAAATGTCAAATTCCTTCACATAAAGACACACCTCGATCCAGCCCTTGCTGTCCACTTCTCGAACGATGTAGTTTCCATTAAGTTTATAATCATAACGGACTTGATCACAATAAAAAAACATCCGTTTTTTCGAAATGTACACCTTATCTGTACAGCTCATCTCCCTTTCTAGATAATGAAAAAAGGAAGAAGCTTCCATCTGCATGAGTTGAGCCGATTTCCCCTTCTCCAACCGTTCCTGGATATGTAAGGAAATCTGAAGACTCATCGATATTAAAATAATACTCAACGTTATACCCAACGTCAGCTCAATTAGGGTGAAACCATTCTGTAGGCAAACCCTTTCCATTCTTTGACGCCTTTTCTGCTGTTCCAAGACACCCTGATCTCTCCTTCCATTACTCTTGGGGATATGTACCGCTCAATTACCTCTACCTGAAACTCTGTTTCGCCTTCAACAGGACTGGCACCAAACCCTTTTTTCCATTGTTCTGTTACTTCATACAATCGCCAATAGGCGCGACTTCTCGTGGAAGACTCTGACATATCTGAAGATAGCTCATAAAACACAGATAACATGGGTAATAAGGTCATAGAGAAAAGCAAAATGGAAAAAACTACACTTAAATAGGAGGAACCCTTCTCATACATACCTTATCCAAAACCTTCCACTCGACATTTGAACGACCAATTGATAAACCTTCCCCCTTGTATCTACAATTTCAATTGTTCCTGCTCGAGAGACCTGACCATCCCCATAAAATGTGACTCGTTGGTTAGGATAATTAGTCTTTATTTTATTTCCCTTTGGTATCTCCACTTTCCTAACTTGCTTACCATCAATTTTTAAAATATAAAACGAATAACTCGGGAAGATATCAATGACTGTCTCTACTTGCCTCGTTCTCGCAGCGTTGGAAGCTAAGTACATGTCACTCGCAAGCAATTGAACAAACGCTTTTGTTTTTTGTTGATTAAGAATTTGAAGAGTAACCGGCATTGCTGCAATAAAGAACAGGCTAAGCAAGGAGAGGACAAGGGTAAGTTCAAGGAGGGTGTAGGCAGAGGGGTTTCTCATTGGTGTTTTGAACAAGAGACCTCGATTTTGCTTAGGGTTGTTTCAGTTGCGGGCTCAACATTAAACGTATAGGCCCCACCAATTGGGCAAGCTGGTTCATCCCTTAGATAACCTTCCGTATACAAATCCTTAACAATTTCCGGCGCATCTCCTTTATCAATCATATAAGAAACAACCTGAGCCTCTATCAGCTTTCGATTTGCCTCACAACTCTTTGCTTGCGCTTTTTCTGCTGTACTTTTATAGTTCGGCATTGCAATCAGCATGATAATCGCGATGATGGCTACGACTATACTCATTTCCAAGAACGTGAATCCTTTTTGATCTTTCATTAGCTTTAACACAGGCAACTCTCCTCTATAATTGATTAATCAGATGAAATAAAGGTACAAATAACAAAAGCATGAGAATAAACACGATCCCTCCTGCACCAATAGTCACGAGCGATTCACCGATAGAAGCCAGTTGTTCCGTCAGATCATCTAATTCTTGTTCGAGCTGTTCTCCTAAACGAAGAAGCGATAGCCCAAGGGTTCCTGACTGTTCTGCGATAAATAGCATTTCGTGGAGAACCGGAAGAAAGTAGGGACATGGCCAAAAAGCTTCACTGATCCGAGCCCCCTCTAACAATCTCTCCCTAACGACTGTAAAGGATTTCTGTACCATCCCATTTGGACCCTTCTCGGCAAAGAGCGAACACACTTGAAGAATAGAGACTCCTGATTCAAGAAGTAGCCCAACCTGACTACAAACTAAATAGGTTTGCTGAAGACGATAGTACTTTGAAATTCCCGGCAACCTTAAAATCCACTCTCTCCATCTCAACCTTAGCCAATGCCACGCTACCCCAATTAATAAGAACATGGTCAGTAGAATCCAGAAGAAGTACATTCTGCCAAGATTACTCCATTCGATTAAAATTTGAGTCAAAGGAGGCAGCGGGGCGTCAAAACTTTGATATAAGGAGATAAACTGAGGAAATAAACCATTAATCAAGATCAATAATGTTCCTGTAGACGATAGAAGGATGAGGGAAGGATAAAACAAGGCTTTGATTTGTTTTTTACGACGATGGTGTCTTTTTCTATAGAACTCTCCAGCCATCGTAAGTGCGGGCACCAATTGACCATGTTGTTCTGCTGCCTGAACTAGAAAAATAAAAAAGGGAGGATATCGAATCCGCTGCAAACTATAAGAAAGAGGATGGCCGGCTTGTAAGCTTTCAAATAAGAGATCAAGATCCTTTTTCCTTTTCTTTGGCCAATGATACTGAACTATTTTAAGCGCATCGATTAAAGGTAGACCAGCATCAAGCAGCTGATGAAGCTTATGACTTAACAACGCGATGTGACGATCCGACCAATAGTTATTCCACATCTGCGAGTAGGACCCTTTGGTATTCATTTATGGTAGTTAGCCCTTGCCTCACCATTTCTCGTAGTTTCATATTCAGGTTACAAAAGCCTCGCACACGAAGAAAATCACGAATCTCTGCGGCTGAAACCCGCTTCATCATAAGAGGATACAGCTCATCCTGAATTGGCAGCACCTCATAAATGGCTTGCCTGCCAAAGTACCGTGTTCCATGGCAAAGGGAACACGAGCCAACTTCAGTCATAGAGCAAGAACATACCTGTCTAATAAGACGTTGCGCAATAATACCTCGCATAGCAGATGCGAGCAAATAAGGTTCAATCCCCATGTCGAGAAGACGCGTGATTGCACTGGCGGCATCGTTCGTATGGAGTGTGGATAGGACGAGATGGCCGGTGAGAGCTGCTCTAACTGCTATTTCAGCCGTTTCCTTGTCCCGGATTTCTCCGACAAAGATAACATCAGGATCTTGTCGCAAGCTAGCGCGCAATCCAGAGGAAAAGGTTAGTCCTGCTTTAACATTTACCTGAACTTGGTTGATACCTGGAACTTGATACTCGACGGGATCTTCTAGTGCAATAATATTACGTTCTTGATTGTGGATTTCTTTAAGGATGGTATATAAAGTGGTTGTCTTACCTGAACCTGTAGGACCTGTGGCGAGGAGTAGTCCTTGAGAAGAACAAATAATTTTTCGAATGGTTCGACACTGTGAATCATCAAGCCCCAAGGAGGGCAAGTCGTCGAATGGGAGCTTTCGAGTGAGAAGACGAAGCACCATTTTCTCTCCGTAGATGGTAGGAAGAGTGGAAACTCGTATATCCATATCGGAATCGTATAAGCGACAGGAGAATCCTCCATCTTGCGGAATCCTTCTTTCCCCGATATCTAGATGTGACATTAACTTTAACCTTGAGATGAGCGGTGGCCCTAACGCCTCTTCTTTCTGTTCAAGAAAAGTCATTATGCCATCAATTCTCAATCGAACCTGAATTCCTTCTGGCATGGGCTCTAAATGAATATCACTCGCCCTTCTCTTCACGGCTTCCTCTAACAAATAAGAGAGATAAGAAGAAACATCATTCACTGGCATCACTCCTTTTATTTCGTTTCACCCGTATTATTCGTTTAGGGAGTGATGAAATCCTGCCCCTTAGGAATAGTAGATGTTTCAGCTTGAAAAGTCAAAAAAAACAAATACCCGCCTTCCAACAAAAAACACCCCAGACATAGGGGTGCTACACACATATCAAAAGTCCATCAATTTGTTATTGTTAGTACGAGAGTTGGACTAAGCCCTGCCTAGCGCCCCAGCCTAACTCCTTAACTCTCCCAGCTTACCCTACAATGCCCGATTCCTTGATCCGCTGAACCACTTCCCGCAGGACATTCTCTTCTTCAACTAATGCGATTCGGACGTAGCCTTCTCCCTCCACGCCAAAGGCGTTGCCTGGTATCACCACGATCCCCGCACGTTCTAGCAAAGTAAAAGCAAAGTCTTCTGATGACCAACCTTCGGGAATCTTAGCCCAGACGAACATCGTTGCCCTAGGCTTGTCTACGTTCCATCCGATTTCGCTAAGTCCATCCACAAGCACATCTCGGCGGCTCTCGTACGTCTTCGCAATGGAGTTGCCAAAATGACCATTGATATCAGATCTCATGGCTTCTATCGCTACCTGTTGAACGGCAAGGAATACACCATAGTCAATATTACTCTTCACCACGGCGAGCGGCCGGATGATCTCTGCATTTCCTACAACATAAGCAATACGGCATCCCGCTAAGTTAAAGCTCTTAGAGAGGGAGTTAAATTCAATTCCTATTTCCTTAGCGCCTTCCACTTCTAAGAAGCTCACCGGTTTATACAGATCGAAGGCGAGTTCAGAATAGGCCATATCATGAGCAACGATGATCTCATACTCTTTAGCGAACTCCACAACTTGACGGAAAAAGTCAACATCCGCTGTAGCTGCTAGAGGATTGTTAGGATAATTTAAGACCATCATCTTTGCCCGTTGCCTAATTTCTGTAGGAATAGCTTCTAAGTCGGGCAAATAACCGTTCTGTGCAGTGAGTGGCATCGTATAGATTTCTCCTCCTGCCAGTGTTACACTCGCCGCATAAATCGGATAACCAGGATCCGGAACGAGAACAACATCTCCTTCATCGATCCATGCCAACGCTAAGTGCGCTAGTCCATCTTGAGATCCCATCAAAGAGAGAACTTCATCATCGGCATTTAATTGAACCCCGAACCGATAAGCATACCAATCGGTTACTGTACGACGAAACTCTAAACTCCCTTCTGAGGTAGGATACCGGTAGTTATCGGGATTCTGAACCCCATTCACTAACGCTTCAATGAGGTGGGCAGCCGGGGGTTGATCTGGACTGCCGATCCCAAGATCAATCACTTTCATTCCTTGTTGTTCAAGCTTTCGCTTTCTCTTATTCATTTCCGTAAAAATAGCAGATGAAAGCGCCTGTAGTCTTCTTGATGGCTTCACGAAAAAGATCTCCTCTCAAAATCCTATTTATGAAGAATACTTTTCATAATATTTGCATTGGAATATGTATAACGTACGGAACCAATTACCCTAATAGTAGAAGAAAACTCCTCGAGAAAGGAGTTTTTTCATAAAGTAAAGATTATTTTATTTGTAATACTCTAGCTGGGTCGATCTCTTCAACGAGTCCGATCCGCTTTTCCTCCAACTTATAGTCATATTCCTTCGCCTTATCCGGCTTGGAATTCTTGTATTCTGTTGGGATTTCATGGCGGTGCGAACGTTCAACCCTCACTACAAAGTCTAGTCGCTGAATTTTTTCCAACAGCTGGTTTACTTCATCCGCCTTGACGTACATACTTACATAGTTCAATCGTCGGGATACATAGTGTATGTTCCCGTATCGTCGCAAGTTTCGGGCCGCCTTATTACTCTTGACCCAAACGGCAAGACCTACTCGCCTCTCTCTCATAGCTACCCCCTTATACCCATATTCAGGGATAAAATGTTTTCTCTTGGAAATCACGCTAGAAAAATGGTATCATGTCCCCAATCTCTGCGCAAGCGTTTTAACTACATCCTATGACAGAATTATCATTTTGCGCAATACCTAATGCATAATGATTCGTCTTATAGTTCCCAAAGAAGGGAGGGTTCTACAGTGATAAAGCGATTTATGGAAGATTTACGCAGTCATCCTTTGATCCTTAGCGTGGATCAGCGATTTCTTGCGGGTATTCCTTTCTTATATGTACAATCCATTCAAACATGGCAAGAAATAAGCCGCCTGATCACTCAGACGGCCGATCGACTTGTAATGGATACATCACTTCATTATGAATTAATCTATGTTAGAACCTTTAAGCACAACCATGTCTATCGCTTTCGTTTTCTGTACCCATTAGCCAAAAGCTTCTGTTGTGGTAAACAATGCGGGGAAGACTGCGTGCTCCGAAATCCTCCACAGGTTTAACCGCAACCGCAGGCCCCACCTGTCCCACAGCCTCCTGTGCTGCATCCGCCTCCACCGAGATTGTAGAGCGGATTATCACTTGGGACTTTAATGGCTTCCGAGACCCCATCAGCAATGGTGCGGCACACGTGATAGAGTAGATCATCTAAGATACTCTCTGCCTTCTTGAAGGCTTCAATGGTAGCAATAGACTTAAGCTCTCGACGCATCTCCCGAACTTGTCGATTTACCCGATCATAGTCGGGATGATACTTCCCAAAGCGCTGAACTTCTTCGTAGTCCTCTTTCAACCGCTGAAACCCGGCCATTTTATTTTGAGCCTCCTGATCTTGAGCTAGAGCCTTCTTGGCTTCTAGATATTCTTTCATCTCCTCAGAGGCCATAATCATATCTGCTATATCCTGCGCTGTCCCCAGCACTTCAACGATGTTAAGCTCTTGAGCAATCATCGGTCATTAGTCACCTCATCTCTCTTCTATTATACCTTAAAAAATGACACTTTGCCTCTTTCTCAGCCGCTTCCAATTTTCTTCAGGGCCATAGGATCTGAATATTACCTATATCTTGGAGTCTAATATCCTGCTCTTCCTTACTGTTGCCTAATCCTTGTACATGCCAATATCCATTTTTATTCACCACTTGAACCGGGTGCAGGCGATATTCTTTTCCTTTCCATTGCATCCGAAGTTCCATCTTTAGCTGAGCTGCTTTCTGTATCAGTTCTCTGAGAGTCGACTCATGATAGCTTGAATAATTCGATAACCACATCTTGGGAAGTTGACGTAACCCTGGTATGGCATCTTCGAGCTCGGGAAAAACACTTTCCACCTTATAATCAACGGATATAGGAAAACCTGTTTTAAACACTTGTAAGGACAACATCTCCTGCTCCTGCTGATGGACAAGAAGGTCTTGTACAGAGCCAATCGGATATCCTCGTTTTTCAAGTTCATCCTTTAACTGATCGAACTCAACCGCATGAATCATGAAGGCCCGTTCTCCAAGCCTAGCCCGAATAAATCTAGAAATGGCTGGAATTCTCTCCATTTCTAGGGCTAAATCAGCATGGCTAACCTGCATGATTCGGCAGTCAAAGATAGACACTTGCTGAAAGTCCTTCTCCCATTGAGAAACGACTTCCTTCATAGCGTCAGTCAAAGGAATAGCAGAGTACTGCTCCAGTAGAGCTAGTAACTCGTTCGCCGTATTCCCTGCACTAAAGTAGGGCTGAACAGACTGGCGAGTAAGAACAAGACTCCACATTTCTTCCTTTTTTTCTAGGGAACAAAAAGAAAGAAGCTCCCATTTGATCTTTAAAGATGAAAAAGCAGGAAGAAGTATCTCAAAATTCGGTTGCACGTATATAGGCGAATTCGGCCATTCGTTCTCTTCTCTCCACATCCATAACGAGTCATCCTTTATTTGTACGGAATGAATAATCCCCATTTGACTTAGAGGCTTTATCCACTGAGAAACTACAGATTCGTAGGTTGGAGCATCTTCCTTCATTGAAGCTAGGATGCTTCTTACCGAGAACACTTGGTTCCGTTCTAACCCGAAGGTAATATCCCAATAAAACTGCATGCGTGGAGACAAGTCCAAATAGGCATAAAGCAGATCACAAAATTGAATCAGATTTTCACGATGGGTTCTCTGAATCCAACGATCAACATTTCCCAAATGGAGCCCATCCTCTCTCACTTCGAGAAGCTCCCACCTAGACAACAAATCTAATAAAATCGCTTCATGCTTGTCATACGGTGGAAGACAGGGAGGGAGGTTTAGGGATGAGGGGAACATTTCCTTGTCCATCTGTAATCCAGTAAACAACTGCCGTATACTTTTCTTGCTTACTGTACCTTTTTTGGTGAGCTCCAACGGATGATATCTGACATTATTTAACGCTTGCAATATGTCCTGTAGAATGTGATATGATGTCGGGGCGGGAAGCGTTCGTCCCCTTTTCCAAGATAGGTTTTCAGAAACCATCTGTCTCCGGAATAAGGTTAACAGTTCGCGTGGCATCACATAGGCCAATTCTCCCCACAATCGTCTTAATGTAAATATGAATCCTAATCGTCGAAGACGGGTGAGCGCGACGCGAAATCTTGCAGTGGAGATACGAGGATCCCCTTGCTCCATCTCGCGATAAGTTAAAAAGTCCTCCCCCTTTTCACTTATAAAATATCGAATAACATCTTGCTCGTCCGCCGCAAGTCCCTTCCAACACCGGTCTATATATTCAGGCTCTAGGACGAAGCTTAAATCTTCTCCTGATTCTCCATGTTCTTGTATAATTTGCTTTTTCACTCGGTCTGAAAGCATTCCAACCGTTTCTGTCCATAACATGACCCTCAACACCTCACTGTTCCTACTATAACACGGATACCCTATAAGAAAAAAATTCATACTAAACTTAATGAATCATTGGAAGGATGTGTTTCTCATGAAGCGTTTCGGCATAGACATAAATTGGCAGGTCATTTTTTGTCTACTCTTATCATTAGCCATTGTTACAGGCTGCACCGTCCAAGCTGCAGGACCTGGTACACAAGAAAGGAAGGACGCTACTGTGAACTTCGAGTTACTCAAAGCTCCGTACCCCGCGTTTGTGGATGATGTCGCAAAATCAATGAAACAGAAGGGTGGATCTAAGGTCATTCATAAAAATGGGCATACCTATGTTGTCATTGCTTTGGGACAGCGCCCATCAGCAGGTTACTCTGTTATCATTGACAACGTCCAACATAGTGATGGAAAACTCGTCATTACTTATGAGGAGAAAAAGCCACAGGGAATGGCGGCTTCCGTCATTACCTACCCTGTGACCGTTGTGAAAATGACAAAAACGGACTTACCGGTCAAAGTAAAAAGTAAAAAATAAGAACTCTTTTTCCTCCTAAGCATAGGCTGATAACAACCTTTCAATAGGTATGTATCATTTCTATCTTAGGAGGCTTTTTTATGGGTGTCGAATTATTGCCTTTACACTGGGTATACCTCCTGTTTGTCTTGCTAATCATTGGAGTCATGATTATGCGGCGAGATACCACGTTAACTTGTATAGTTGGAATTCTAACTATCGGTTTTCTTGCTACAGGTACCATTAGTCAATCTGTGGGTACTGTGTTTAACAGCTTTGTCTTTGCCATTACGGAGCTGCTAGGTACCATCCTCGTAATCAGTATAATCGTAGCCATGAGTAAGATTCTGACGGACTCAGGCATTAATGAGATCATGATTAGTCCAGTGGCAGGACTGATTAAATCACCGGGATTGGCCTATTGGGTCATTGGTATTGTTATGATGCTTATTTCTTGGTTTTTCTGGCCATCCCCGGCCGTAGCTCTCATCGGTGCTGTCCTACTCCCGGTTGCCCTTCGAGTCGGCTTACCAGCACTTGGCGTCGCCATGGCTATGAATCTCTTTGGGCACGGTATCGCTTTGTCAGGAGATTTTGTTATCCAAGGCGCTCCTACTCTAACTGCAGGGGCTGCAGGTATTCCTGTAGGTGATGTTGTGAGTGCAAGCGTTCCCCTTGTGTTAGTTATGGGTGTAGTTACCACCGTGACGGCTTTTTGGTTTCTTCGTAGAGATATGAAGAAGGGACTGCTTACCGTAGACAAAGACCAGTTACGAAGTTTACAAAGTAAGCGACGCACCACGACCCCTAGCCGTTGGATCAAGCTTATGGCCCTCGTCATCCCCCTTTTCTTTGCTTTAGATGTCGCAGCCATGGTCATGTTAGACTTGCAAGGAGGAGATGCCACGGCGTTAGTAGGTGGGACGGCCATTATCATCTTGATTATGGCCACTCTCCTCCACTATAAAGAGAAACGAATGGAAAAAATAACGGATTATTTTATTGAAGGATTTCAATTTGGTTTTAAAGTCTTCGGCCCCGTCATTCCTATTGCTGCCTTCTTTTATCTCGGAGATTCCGGGATCACGAAAATCATTGGAGATGTGCTTCCCGCCAGCTCTCATGGGATTGTCAATGACTTGGGGGTTGCCCTTGCTTCTGTTGTCCCACTCAATGCTCCCGTTAGTGCTATCACGTTAACGGCTGTTGGTGCCATTACGGGCTTAGATGGTTCAGGATTCTCGGGTATCGCTCTCACAGGTTCCATTGCCCAGCTTTTTAGCGCGGCCATAGGAACGGGTATTGCTACCCTTACAGCCCTAGGGCAAATCGCTGCTATCTGGGTTGGAGGAGGGACACTGATTCCTTGGGCGCTTATCCCCGCGGCTGCCATCTGTAACGTAAGTCCTTTTGACTTAGCCAGAAGAAATCTTGTACCTGTCGTAATCGGTCTTGCGGTTACAACGGTGGTAGCCATGTTTTTACTTTAATTAACCTCTCTTATTGAAGGCCCGGATAACTGGGCCTTCTTTCTATTTATCAAACGTAAATCTTCGAGGAAACCTACCCTTATACGGTTTACAAGGGGGTGTAGAGGTGAAAAAGATATCGATAAAAGAAATCGTTGAAACCATGCATCTAGAGGTTCTAGCTGGTCATGAAGGATTATCTCGAGACGTCATTCATGATGACATTCATCGCCCTGGAATTGAGTTCACTGGTTTTCTCGAACATTTCCCTATGGAGAGAATTCAAATTCTGGGAAGACAAGAGATTACCTACCTCCACTCTTTATCCCACGTAGAACGGGACAGTAGAATTGGCGCAGTCGTCGCCAAGCACCCTCCTTGTTTTATCATTACGAGAGGCCAAGAGGACTTGACCTATTTTGAGAAGCATTGCACCAAGGAGCAGGTTCCTCTCTTGCGAACACCAGAGAAGACCACCAAGTTTCTCTCCAAATTAAATAATTTTCTAGAAAAAGCTTTAGCAAAGGAAATTGGGATCCATGGAGTATGTTTAAATGTATTTGGAGTGGGGATCCTCCTCCGTGGGGAGAGTGGAATCGGTAAAAGTGAGGCAGCACTTGCTCTCGTTGAGAGAGGACATCGCCTAGTATCAGATGACTTGGTGATATTGAAACAGATTGATCCTGTCACACTTCTCGGTACTCATAACCAAAGTAACCGGGACTTCTTGTCTTTACGAGGCATCGGATTGGTAGACATTCCAAGGTTGTATGGGTCCGGTTCATTCCAACAGGAGACACAAGTTAATTTAGACATTCTATTGTCTCCTTGGAAAGAAAAACATCACTACGATGCACTAGGCGTGGAACAAAACGTTGTCACTTATTTGGATGTCACCATCCGACACATCGAGATCCCTGTTCGCCCAGGTCGTGATATTGCTGGATTAATTGAAGTTGCCGCCAAAAATTGGAGGCTCCAACAACAAGGGTATAATGCTCTTAAAGCTTTTGAAGATCGACTAAGAATAGCAAAGGAGTAGTTCTAAGGTAAACCTTAAACTACCCCTTCTCTCTCATACGATCCAATAAAATAGACTTACTTGCCACCATCCCCTGTCCAGCGGCCCAAGAAACACTCCGCAGCTCTGGAGCCGTAACAAGATCCCCCACTGCAAAAATCCAAGGCACTGACGTTCGATAGAATTCATCTACTGTTATGGATCCATCCGATTTATGAAGAACCATTCCTTGAAGCAGTTGATTTTCCGGTTCCATCCCTATCCGCACCAGCACTCGGTCCACATGGACCAGTTGTTCTCTTCCTTGCACCCGCAACCGAACTGCCTTTAATGTGTGTTGATCTACAATTTCCGTAAGCTCTGACTGCATGAAGATCGTAATGTTAGGATGCTTATGTACAGCCTCTACAAATCTTTGTTGTGCTCTAAAATGGGACCCACGATGTACAAGCCAAGTATGTTCTGCTATATCAGCCACATTAAGAACCCCTTCTATAGCTCGATCCCCTCCACCTACCACAAGGACTTTCTGCCCCTCAAAACGATGTTTCTCTTTCGTTGTGGAATACTGTTCCCCTCGATCCAGCATTTCTTTTTCACCTGGGATGCGAAGAAGTCTATCTTTCACTCCTGTAGCAACAATGAGATATTCACAATGGAAGGATCCTTTTTCAGTTATAACCTCTCTTCGACCCTCATGAATCTGTAATACCTCCGCTTGTAGAACGGGAATATGAAGGGCTTGGATATGCTCTTGCAGTGTCTCAGCCAGCTGTATACCATGACTAGCCATAATGCCTGGATAATCAATGATAGGATTCCCTACCCGATGCAACTGTCCCCCTACTTTGGCTTGCTTCTCAATTAATAAAATAGTAAGATCCAAACGCTTGCACCATATGGCAGCCGATACACCCGCTGCACCTGCTCCAATGACAATTACATCATATTTCTTTTCCATGTACACCACTCTTGAGAAATATTCTATTACTTTCTTACTCTACTGTAGCTAGGCTTAAGTTCAGATAAAAATGTTAATATCTTCCCAAAACCAAGAACAATCTTCGTACTATTATGGATCGCAATATTCTTCCCGATGGCCTTGCTTCCTACAATAGCCGAGCTAGATAAGCCTGCCACAATAATAGATACAACCGATTCATAAACAGTCAACTGATCCGTTAGTCGAACAATCTGAAGAACTAATGTCGCCCCCGCAAACCCGGCAATGTAACCAAGAACATCTCCAACAACGTCTGCAAAGAAGTTCGCGTATTTCTCCGCGTTTTGAATCATTTGAATGCCCTTGCGGGCCCCATAAATCTTACGAGAAGCCATCGCATTAAATGGGCTAATATCAGCCGCTGTAATGGCAACTGCAATAATATCAGATACGGTACCGATAACGACAATACTTAGTAAGGTAATAAGGGCGAGCAATAAGGAAGATTCCCTTAACAATAACTGGCTAATCATACTAATACCTATAGCTGTAAAAAATGTCCAAATGGATATAACTAATGCCCAGCGAGTAAAAATCTGATTTTTTTTTCGTTCTTTCTTTTTCTTTGGTTTTCGACTCAAGATGGCTTAACTCCTTTTTCAGGCAACCGGACGAATATAGATAACAAAAGTGTACTTGCACCATCATTTAAAATCAAGTCAAAAACAAAAAAGCCCCACTTCATGGGACTTTTTCGAAAAAACGTTCGTATTATTGTACACCTTGAGAATGCTGTCCAGTTGGCTCAGAGATCTCACTAAGAGCATAGCCCGCTTCATTAACATATCTGCTATGAGTAGCAAGGTCAGCCATAGCTACAATTCCAACAAGGCGTCCATTCTCTACAACAGGCACACGACGGATTTGTTCTTTTGCCATCTTTTTAGCTGCCTCATCAATGCTCGTATCAGGAGAACATGTGATTAGTTCTGTACTCATCACCTGCTCTACCTTAGCAGATCCTTCTCTCTTCTCAGCCAATCCTCGAACAACGATATCGCGGTCAGTTATGACTCCAATACAGTGTTGATTTTCATCAACAACAGGGATAACGCCCACGTTATGATCTCTCATTTTACAAGCCACTTCATACACATTATCTAGTAAAGTAACTGTTTCGACATCTGTTGTCATAATCTCACGAAGTGAATTAGCCATTCAAAAACCCTCCTTTAAATCTTGATCAGTTGTAAGTTTCCCAAAACTTCCAAGGATCATACACGAATTCGTCACCAATTAGATCCTACTTTTGGATTGCGCGTTTCAGGAAAACATAATATCATGGTAAAAGCGTTTATTACTATATAAAGACTAAGGAGGGCTTTCCACCGTGCTAATTAATGTGGGTTTTAATGGGTTAGAAACAAGCTTAGGTGAATTGGATCATATCCTTCTTGATGCCGGATTTGTTCGTTGGGCATGGGATTATGAACACGCTACATATGATTATAAACTTGAGGATAGAGCAACTAAAGCCACTTTCTATCTACGTGTACAAGCTCATGTAGTGAAAGGGGACTCGCTAGATCACGATACAATCTTGAAGCTAGAAGAACCGTATATTGGAAAACATCTATTCCCTCATGGAATCGATTATCAAGCCGTTGTTCCTTCTTCGATTTCTGAGGCAGCTAAGAAGAAGCTGAACTCTGTTAAGGATAAGCTGAAATAGAAAGCTCGCAGATGTGTAAATGAAAAAAACTCTTATTCCCAGCTTTAACTTTTGGGTGTAAGAGTTTTTTTGTGGAAACCTATCTTATTTTATATACTTCCTCGACTGCAGGGGGTTTGGCGTCCTTAAACTCAACACCTTCCACTTTCACGTTTACTTCAATCACCTTTAGCCCTGTCATCGTTTCAACTGCATCTTTAACCTGGAATTGAAGCTGTTTACATACTTCATCAATCTTTACTCCATAATGTAAAATGACGCGTAGGTCAATCGCTGCTTCCACCTCGCCTACTTCAACATGAACTCCCTTATGCACATTCTTACCGCTTACTCTGCGAGCAAATCCTTCTACAATTCCCCCAGACATGCTTGCTACTCCGTCGGTCTCAGCTGCCGCAATGGCGGCAATAACTGCTACCACATCATCCGCAATTTTCACAATGCCCTTCTCAATCCTCTCAGCCAAGAAAATCCCTCCTTCTTTGGTTCTCTCTATCTTATTCCGAAACCTGGGCTCCCGGAACATGATCCAGTAATAATTCTTTTGTATCTATGTATTTCTATATGACAAAAAGAAAATCCTTTAATAATTCTGTTAATTTTATCTCATCGTTGTATAGTTTTTTGCAGCCTTGATAAACTGTTCTTCATCTTCAATAATACTGCAAGCGGCACATTGCACCCGATACGCAGGTCCACCATAAGGAAGATGAAAAGGTGGAATATCTTCTTGATAAACTTCCATAACATTTCCCGTTTGTGCGTCCATTTTAATGGACTTCGAAACTTGCTGAATAATATTAAAGCGCGAACGATTCGTCTTACAATTCGGGCAAAGGTAAGGATGACTCATGGTGTTGCCTCCTCTGTGTTCCTTTTTGTTTATTCTTTCCATTTTTCACTTCTTTTACTATTCCTACATAGGATAAAGAGAATAAACAAACACCTACCACTTTTTTCTGCTACTTTATATACCTTCAGCACTCAGGGGAGCAATCCCCTTTTTTTTTATGCTACAAAAAAAATATCCCTCTTAGATAAAAGGGATTATTCGCTCGTATTCTTGTTTTCCCGGTACAACTCGTTAAGTTCGTTTAGCTTTCTCTCTAGCTCCTGGAGAATTCGTTTGCCTGTATCTTCTTGAATCAGCTTCAGTCTCACGGCAAAATCGATCTCTCGTGATAATCCGAACATCTGTGTATCCAATACTTCTTCATATAGAGGACATTGAGGCATGGTAAAGTTCTTCATCTGCACCTCAATGAGCTTCAAAATTTTCTCCGCATCAGCCTGTAACATCTGGATAGCCTTCTGCTGAATCTCTATAGCTGTGACTGTAGGCAATCTCCTTCCCTCCTGTCCAAAATTAATCTTTAACTATTAGTGTATCACAATCTGCATGATTGGGAAGATAAAAAATACGACGAAACGCGCTACCAAATCCTACTATACACCAAGCGTATTATGATAAGATAGGGGATAGACTAGTTATGGAGGATAAGAGAACCTATGTCAGACATCATACTTATTAAAGGTAAAGTACAACATGGTATAACCCTAGATCCAAGTGTTTGGATTTTTGATGATCGAAAGAAACGGCTTGATGAATTTTTCGTGCTCGATGTGAAAGAAGACGAGGATACCGCTTATCAGAGAAGTATCGGACAGCAGTGGGACAAGGAACTAAGTGAAGGGGCAGCATTGCCTAACCCTGAAAAAGAAAAGCAGCTGTTTGTGCAGAAGAAAGATATATCAGGAGATTGGGCCGTTCCTTTTAAACCTTTTCTGCAAAATGCGCAACCCATAGAAGGAGCTAGTGCCGTAATCTGCCATTTAGAATCTGGAGAACATGTCGAATTAGACCTTCAAACAGCCATGGATAGTATATTATGCTTTGCCCGTGATGGGAAGCCGATCCGTCAAGAAGGCCCTGTCCATCTTCTGTTTGCTGACGGTAGTAATCGGAATGAACCGATAAAAGGAATTCAACAGTTTGAAGTAAAGTAAAAAAAATGACCCAGATGAATAATCTCACCTGGGTCAATTACATAACTCTCAACCATTTGGTTCTCACCGAATGGTTCATGATCTAGCATATAACAAAATATGACACAATACAATCCTATTTTGCATATTTTTTAAGAAAAATGGATGTAATAAGGAAGATTTTAGTATAAATCAGACAACCTTATACCGAATTCTATCCTCATCTAACAATTGAAAGAAGCGCTCTTCTTCCATAGGATTCACATTCACCCTCATAAATTTAGCAAAGTAAACCTCTACTTTCTTCTCTTCCACAGAACATAGCGCGTATGCCGAGAGCTCTTCGAGATCTTGAATTCGTTTAAAATAATGGAGGGCTTCCTCCGTCAACGGAGCCTGGAAAATCCGACTGAGGACGACTTCCCCTTTTTTATTTTCAACAATGTTTTCTTTCTTCGCCCCTAATAAGCTTAATAGCTGCTTAGCGCGCTCTGATCCGAGTTGTTTAGCTAGAAACACATCAACATACTCCACCTCTATCGTAGTTAAACTCTCCTCCACGGCTAGAATCATCTGCCTAAACAAGCGTGTTAGGATTTGATTCGCCGGCGAGAGACCATGATCATCGAATTGGTAAGTATATTGGACTCTTTGATCATCTTGTTTTTGTCTTCTTAAGTAAAGATGATGCATAAATTATCCCTCTTTTAACGCTTCTTAATTTCCTCTAATGTAGCACGATCCATCTTCTTTACCAGAGAGATTAAAAGCTTCTTCGCCGCTTCGTAGTCCTCCCTGTGGATAATGGCCGCATGGCTGTGAATATAGCGGGCTGGAATGCCGATGACAATAGACGGTACACCCTTCCCTGACGTATGAACTCTCCCTGCATCTGTTCCTCCCTGAGAAACGAAGAACTGATATTTAATATCTTCAGCATCACATACATCAATCACGTAATCCCGCAATCCAGGATGAGTCACCATCGTTCTGTCCAGTATTCTCATCAGCAATCCACCACCGAGTTTACCCATGCCATCCTGTACTCCAGGAATGTCTCCTGCCGGACTTGCGTCCAAGGCAAAAAATAAATCTGGCTCAATCATCTGGGCAGCCGTTGCTGCACCACGTAATCCTACTTCCTCTTGAACCGTGGCGCCTGAATAAAGAATATTCGGATGAACCTCTGACCCGATTTCCTTCAAGAGTTCAATGCTTAAGGCACAACCATAACGGTTATCCCAGGCTTTCGCCATGAGCTTCTGGTCATTTGCCATAATCGTAAAAGGACATACCGGTACAATAGGTTGCCCAGGCTTAATCCCGATTCGTTCAGCATCTGCTTTATCATCTGCGCCAACATCAATAAACATATTTTTAATCTGCATAGGCTTATTTCTTGCTTCATCACTTAGGACATGGGGAGGGATCGAACTAATAACTCCCGTTACAGAACCGTTGTCTGTTATGATCTCCACGCGTTGAGCCAATAAGACTTGGCTCCACCAACCACCTAAAGTCTGAAATTGTATAAACCCATTGTCCGCAATCCTAGTGACCATAAACCCTACTTCATCCATATGACCAGCCACCATAATGGTTGGGCCTTCAGGATTTCCGATCTTCTTTCCAAAGATGCTTCCCAGGTTGTCCTGGACAATCTCCTCCGAATAGGGGGTTAGATACTGTTTCATGATCTGACGCACAGGCCCTTCGAATCCCGACGGTCCAGGGGCTTCGGTTAATGCTTTAAAAAGGTCCATCTGCCAACTCATAAGAGTAATCTCCTTTATCATAAACTTCTTCCTCTATAGTATCCCATTCATTTCCTGTAATTTCAATCTTCTTGCACACGCCAAGCCCGCTTCTTCATCGGTGTTTCGGCAACGACAATCCCAAAAACAATCGTCAAGACACCTAACCATTGGATCAGACTTACCTGCTCTTTAAGAATGAGATGGGACATAAAAACGGCCATTGGAAGCTCAACTGAACTTAGAATCGTCGCCATTCCGGATCCAACCTGAGGAACTCCATAGGTAAACAGGAGATTCGGAAGGACAATTCCTAATACAGCTAGCAGCAACCCCCACAACCATAGCCCCTCTCCTAAAGATCCGTTAATTATAAAGGTTGGGGGAAACACAATAAATACAATAATAAGAGAACCCAAACTGAGAAAGAAGCTTCTTAACCAAGGGTTTACATCTACAGCTAGCCTTCCACTTGTAAAGATAAAACCAGCATAACAGAAGGCGGCTAACAGGCCGAACACGAGACCCTGCACCGGGATCTCTTGAAAATCCATATGCCAAACGTTTCCCGCTAATAAGGTTCCAAAGAACAGAAGGATCAAGGAAATCAACCTGGGCCACTGAGGCCATTTCCGTTCCATCCATGCCTCCATCAAGACTCCGATCCAAGTAAACTGGAACAAAAGCACGATAGCCAAGGAAGCAGGAATGGTTTGAAGTGATCCATAATATAAGATACCTGTTAAACCCACAAACATACCTGCTAAAGTTAATAAACCCCATTTGCTCAGCGGGATTCTTCTGAAATTACCTGTTGCTATCGTTAAGAGGAGTAACAGCAGGACACCAAACAGCATCTGACTTCCCGTTACTCCTGCAGTAGTAAAGCCATGGCTATAGGCCGTCTTCACAATCGTTGATAACACACCATAACAGGATGCTCCCACTAATACAAAGGAAACCGACCTCCAATAAGTCATCTCTTTCTCCACACCTCCAACCTACATTATAAGTCTTCTTCTTGGTTAGTAAAGTCATCCATGCACATCCTATACTAGAAAGGAGGGAGAGATCCTTGGCAAAACGAAACCGTTTACTCATTCCTGAGGCACGTGCTGGACTTCAAAAGTTAAAGCAAGATGTTATGAAGAATGAAGGCTACCAAGTCAATCAGGCAGATGATGTCAAATTTGAAGTGGCAAAGGAACTTGGCATCCCACTGCAAAAAGGTTATAACGGACATTTAGAAGCAAAAGACGCAGGAAGCATTGGCGGTAAAATCGGGGGCAATATGGTCAAAGAAATGATACGCATGGCACAGGAGCAATTAAGGAAATAAATTCTTCCGGTTATTATCGGCAACCACCCCAACCAACTAACAGAAAAAGACCCTCAAAAGGGTCTTCTCCTTCTTCCTTACTCACTCTCTAGGTAAGCTCGAATTAATTTTGCTGTATTCTCTAATGCCTCTTTATGTGTTCTCTCATGAGAATGAGAAGCATCAATTCCAGGGCCTATGAGTCCATGGATGATATCATGCCCCGCTCGCAGTGCGGCACTTGCATCCGAGCCATAATAAGGATAGATATCCACCTTATAATAGGCCTCTACTTCTTGGGCAAGCTTAACTAGCTTTTGTCTGAATTCTTTATGATACGGCCCTGAACTATCCTTCGCGCAGATGGAGACACAGTACTCGTCTGTTGTTTGCCCTTCACCTATAGCCCCCATATCTACAGCTAGATACTCTTTGACTTCAAGAGGAATATTCGAGTTGCCTCCATACCCAATCTCTTCATTGTTGCTAATCAAAAAGTAAGTCGTATACGGAAGCTTTACTCCACTCTCAACGATTTGCTTAATTACCCCTAAAAGAATGGCTACACTCGCCTTATCGTCTAGGTGCCGCGACTTTATGAATCCGCTATCCGTAACTTGTACGCGAGGGTCAAAACTGACAAAATCACCAACTTCAATGCCAAGCTTACGAGTTTCCTCCGCGGACCTTGTCACTTCATCTAAACGAACAATCATGTTTTCTTCTGTTCTCGGCAATTTCTCCATCTCTCTATACACGTGGACGGAAGGTTGCTTACTTAGAATCGTTCCTGTGTATACTTTGCCTTCTGCGGTTTCAATCCAGCAATATTCGCCCTTAACGGAATGCCATCGGAATCCGCCAATACTGGTTAAACGAAGGGTCCCGTTAGCATGGATCTCCTTCACCATCGCACCCAATGTATCCACATGAGCGGTAAGCATCCGTGCTGGACGATCCTTTTTTCCTTCAAGGGTCGCAATCACTCCACCTTTATGATTTCGTACATGAGGAACTCCAAGCTGAGTCAGCTCTTGTTCAATATAACGTATTACCTGTTCGGTATTCCCAGAGGGACTAGGAATATTTAAGATGGTGACAAGCTGTTCTACAATATAATCTAAACTCTTCATCCCCTTAATCTCCTGTCTTAATATATAAGTCAAGTCTTCGATCCTCAAATATAGGGATCATCCTCCTGATCTCGTCAACCATCGTCAGATCAATTTCCCCAATAATAGTTTCTTCCTTCTGCATACCCTCCACCACAATCTCTCCCCAAGGATCTATAACCATAGAATGCCCACAAAATATATTATTGGGATCATCCCCTACCCGGTTGCAAGCAATGACAAACATCTGATTCTCAATCGCTCTGGATATAAGCAATTGGCGCCAGTGATGGAGTCTAGGATGTGGCCATTGTGCACTGACAAAAAGTATCTTGGCTCCGTTCGCAGCGGCTGTACGGATCCCTTCTGGGAAGCGTATATCATAACAAATCTGACAAAGGGCAGGTTGACCCTCGAGCTCAAACCCTCTAATATGCTCACCAGGCAAGAGAAATTTTTCTTCTTGCATGAGCCGAAAAAGGTGGACCTTGCTATATTCATGTATAAGTTGACCTTGCCGATTGAATACGAATGTCGAATTGTATACTCCCTGCTCTTTTTTCTGAGCAACTGATCCACCGATAATATGTACGCCATAGGTTTTCGCTAGTTGGGAAAATAGCTCTTTGGCTTCCTGGCCCTCAGAGTCAGCTATTTCTTCAAGTCGCTGCAGATCATACCCTGTATCCCAGAGCTCGGGTAACACGACAACATCGATTTTCTTGTCGCGCGTAAGCTGTGAGAAAAGTTTATCTACCCGGTTTCGATTCGCTTTAGGTTCACCATATCGGACATCCATTTGGAGTAAAGCAATGGTTAATCGATTCAAGCGAAGTTCCCTCCATATCCATGTGTTTCATCTATAATTTCTAGAAATTTAAGGGAAATCCTTCTACACATAAGAAGAAAAGAAGCCTATTCCTAGGCTTCTTTTCTATCCATACGATTATTTAAATACAGGTTCTTTAAGCTCGGCTAATTTCTCGAATGAACTCTTATCTACATCCGCATGTAAGCTGTTTCCGTGGGAGTCCATCGTTACGATGGCTGTAAAGCCCTTTACTTGAAGATGCCACATCGCTTCAGGAATTCCAAATTCCATAAAGTCAACACCTTCTACTTTTTCAATACATTGGGCATAGTATTGAGCAGCTCCACCGATGGCATTTAAGTAGACAGCTCCATGCTCCTCAAGCCCAGCAAGCGTCTTTGGCCCCATGCCGCCTTTCCCGATGACAGCGCGAATTCCAAATTTCTTGATAATATCGGCTTGGTAAGGTTCCTCTCGAATACTCGTCGTCGGACCAGCCGCTTTTACATGCCATTCTCCCTGCTCGTCCTTTAGCATAACAGGTCCGCAGTGGTAGATAATTCCTCCATCTAAATCCACCGGACAATCATTGTTCATTAAATAACTATGCAAGGCATCACGACCGGTGTGCATTAAGCCATTAATCACCACTACATCTCCTACCTTCAGGGAGCGGATCTGCTCTTCGGAGATCGGAGCTTCAAGCACCACTACTTCTTTCCCGTCCTGTTGATCTTGACCTTGCCCATCACCGGTAACCTTTACTTCTTCATCTTTATATAACCAACCACTAATCTCTCCTGACTCTGGATGAATGGTCACGCCTTGACGGCGGAATGCCCAACAGTTGTAGGCAACGGAAACAAAGAAGCTTGCAGGAAGACGGTTCATAACGCCGATCTTACAGCCAAGCAATGTAGCTTGTCCGCCAAATCCCATCGTTCCAATACCCAGCTTATTAGCAGCTTCCATCACGTAATCTTCAAGTTTTGCAAGGGTTTCGTTTTGATTCACGTCATCCACTTTTCTAAACAATTGCTCTTTAGCTAGCGCATACCCTGAAGTACGGTCTCCACCAATCCCAACTCCAATGAAGCCTGCGGAACAGCCTTGTCCTTGTGCTTGATACACACTGTGCACGATACACTTGCGAATACCATCTAAGTCACGCCCTGCTTTTCCTAGTCCTTCTAGCTCGCAAGGTAAGCTATACTGAATATTCTTATTCTCACATCCGCCGCCCTTAAGAATCAGGCTCACTTCAATTTCATCCTTCTCCCACTGTTCAAAGTGAAATACGGGAGTACCAGGTCCTAAGTTATCCCCGGAGTTCTCTCCCGTTAAGGAATCAACAGAGTTTGGACGAAGCTTTCCATTTTTGGTGGCTAATGCGATAGCTTCTTTAATGATCTTTTTCATTTCTACCTGATTGGTTCCAGCAGGTGTCTTTATCTCAAACGTCGGCATTCCTGTATCTTGGCAGATCGGAGATTGATTCACTTCTGCACTTTCAATATTTCCTGTAATGGTCGCCAAGGAAAGAGCTGCCCTTGTTCCTGCATCCTCCATTTGCTTCGCCTTGAGGATGGCCCGACGAACATCGGGAGGAAGATTCGTAGATGTTTCAACAATCAATTGATAAATACTTTCTTTTAAATGTTTCAACTCCTCAACCCCTATTCAACAATTATCTCAATTTAATGTGAGTTTCCTTTCTTATTATAGCTCAAACCCTAAAGATGGAACAGTATTCATACTACGAAGTATCATCGCATGCCTCAACTAACTCATTTTTTACAGATTAACTGTTCTTTACTAGCATTCTCATAGATTATTTTAATATGCTATACTATGGAGAAGATTAAAAGAGAGAGGTCTAACATGAACGTAATAGAACCCACCCCCCTTTCCTTTACCGTTGGATTGGTAATGGTCCTGTTTATCGCCCTTTTTAGATTTCATTTTCCATTTCGATATCAATATATCTGCATCTTGTTTCGTCGCTCGCCCTATTGGGTGAAACGGATCCTTAATCGTTCCTATCACAAGAATCGTTCGTCGGTTGGCTTACTCGATCGAGCAACGAAAGAAATACTAGATGAGCGGTACGATGAGGCCGAAAAGTACGTCTTGGAAGGAGTCCAGAAGGTTATTCAATTGCGCGGACTTCGCAATCGACTCATCCGTACGTTATTTTATAACCATTTATCCTGGATTCTCTATTATCGTGGCCAGTATAAAGAATCTCTTGAGATTTCCATTCGACTTTATGAGAAAGTGCCTTCGACTCCGAATATCCTTGCGTTAATCTCCTGTAATTTTGCCCGTATTGGGGAGATTGGTCAAGCCATTGAAGTGATGGCTAAATTAAGTGCTATCAAAAGAGTCAACCCTATCGTATTACTCTCCTGTGAAGCAGAAATCGAAGCTGCAAAAGGAAATATACAAAAAGCCGTTCAATTGCTCCATCAGGCCAAAGGTCGCAAATCGCATACCTCTATTTATTTCATTCTCCCTGAAATTGATAAGAGAATAGGCCAATTGAAAAAAACAGCTTAATTATCACAACAACAATTTAAAGGAGTATCCCTTATGCGGATACTCCTTATAAGTTTATCTTATTGGTTTATCTGTTCTTTCTCGTTCTGCTCTACCTCAGCGTGAACCATCTTCGCTGAAGATTCAAGAAAATCAGTGTACTCCTTACCGTACAGTTCCTGGGTAACCGCAAGACCAAATTGAAGAAGTTGTCCATACTCTACACCGAGGACCTCTCTCTTCTTCTCAATGACCGAATGCAACTTATAGATAGAGAAATCATCTTCCTGAGACATTTTTTCGCGCAGGGCTCGTCCTTTTTCTGTTAGGTAAACACGAGAGGCTCGCTTATCATTACGAAGTCTCTCTTTGCGTACTAAGTTTTTCTCTTCTAGCTTATCGATCAAATGCATGGCCGTGGATATATGCCATAGCCCCAAGTTAGCTACTTCAGTAATCGTGCTTCCATCACGAAAATGCAGGATCCATAATAAATGCTGTTGGGGAGAGGTCAAGTCGTGTTGCTTTGCCTGTCTTGTCCAATCCTCCTCCAATGTTTTATACATAGCACGGACAACATTAATCATCATATGTAAATCAGAAGAAAGCCTGCTATCTTTATCTACCATTTTAAACTTAATACCACCTTCTAATAGGTTTTGTCTTCTAGCATTATAAATTCTTCTTATTTATATAAATTCCTTCTTTGGTATCTTTTATTCTGATTTATTTTTAGAAGATGAGAATAATAGCCGTTCATACATGGCAAAAAAATGATCAAGTGTTTTCTGATATTGTTCAAGTGTTGTAGCCCAGGCACTTAAGTAGTCTTCTCCTTGCTGGGTAATGGAATATATGCGCTTGGCTGGTCCACCTGAAGTCGTATCCCATTGAGAGTGGACTAGGTTCTCCTTTTCCATTTGCCTTAATGTCCGATAGACGTAGCCTTGATCGATAGAATCAAATCCGAAGGAAACCAATTCCTGGATTAACTGATAACCATGGACTCTCAGATCCCGTAGCAGAAGTAATAAGCAAGGAATCAGCAAGTTCTTTCTTGCAGCCAGACCTCCAAGCTTATCATTCTGGAGTTTATCCATATCAGACATTCTTCCTCTCCTCCCAAAATATCCTTTATCTACGTGAATCCTTACGTGAACATTTTATTACCAACTTAATTATTATATGCATGTATACCCTAAAATCACGAAAAACCATGCACGTTCTGCCATCAAAGTCTGTAGATTCCCCTCGATTCCTGTGCCCTATTACAGGTTCCGACAATTCATGATCCGTTTATGAACATTGACAACTTGAACAGAAGCACCTATTATAAACTCAAAAAACCAAGAATCCTAATGGGATTTATTTAATTATACCAGAGACTGGAAGGAGGAGTAATATGCGTGTGGTGCAAAATATGTCCGAACTCATTGGCCTTACTCCAATGGTGAGGTTGAATCGGCTCACAGGTCCCGAAGATGCCGAGGTCCTTGTAAAGCTGGAAAAGTTCAATCCAAGCGGAAGTGTCAAGGACAGGGCGGCCTTTAACATGATTATCGAAGCCGAAAAGGCTGGATTGTTAACGGCGGGATCTACCATCATTGAACCCACTAGCGGGAATACTGGAATCGGACTCGCTATGAATGCCGCAGCTCGAGGATACAAGGCCATCCTTGTTATGCCGGATACGATGACGAAAGAGCGTATTAATATTCTAAAAGCCTACGGCGCAAAAGTCGTCTTGACCCCTGGGGACGAAAAAATGCCAGGAGCCATTCGCAAGGCTCAAGAACTACAAAAACAAATCCCAAACAGCTTTATCCCTCAACAATTTGAAAACCATGCTAATCCTGATATTCACCGAACTACAACAGCCCTTGAAATTATATCACAAACAGATGGAAATTTAGATGCCTTCGTGGCAACAGCAGGAACAGGCGGTACAATTACAGGAACAGGGGAGACCTTAAAAGAAAAGATTCCAGGATTGAAGGTATATGTCGTTGAGCCCAAAGGATCTCCTGTTCTCTCGGGCGGCCAACCAGGACCTCACAAGCTTGTGGGAACCAGTCCCGGATTTATCCCTAATATCTTGAACGTCCAAGTTTATGATGAGATCTTTGCCATTGCAGATGAAGATGCCATCCACATCACTCGTGAACTAGCTTCAAAGGAGGGCATTCTTGTAGGTACATCGGCTGGAGCTGCTGTATATGCCGCATTGCTAGTCGCTAGACGTCTTGGAAAAGGCAAGCGGGTTGTATGCATTGCTCCCGATACGGGAGAGCGTTATTTATCAAGTGATTTATTTTCATCAGATTAAAGAGAAGTCTTGCCAGCTCAGATTACTCTTGAGCTGACAAGACTTATTTTTTCTTAGTCTTCCATAGTCGATAAATCACCGGTTGGAAGGCCAAGCTCCCACGCTTTCAATACCCGGCGCATGATCTTCCCAGAGCGTGTCTTCGGAAGCTTCTCCTTGAATTCAATGAGTCGAGGCGCAGCATGTGCGGCTAGTCTGTCTTTAACATATTGAGTAATCTCTGCTTTTAATTGGTCGCTTTCTTCGTAGCCTGCGCGAAGCGTAATGAAGGCCTTAATCACTTCTCCACGTATGGCATCTGGAACACCGATAACGCCTGCCTCAGCCACAGCTGGATGCTCAACGAGCTTACTCTCCACTTCAAAAGGTCCTACTCTCTCTCCGGAAGTATTAATGACATCATCCACTCGACCCTCGAACCAAAAGTATCCGTCCTCATCCATATAAGCCGAATCGCCGCTGACATACCATCCCGTTATGAAATACTCTTGGTATTTAAAAGGATTCCCCCAAATCTGTCTCATCATAGCCGGCCATGGTGGCTTAATAGCTAGATTCCCCATCGTATTAGGCGGAAGTTCATTGCCTTCATCATCAACAATAGCGAGACGTATTCCCGGTAGAGGTTTGCCCATTGAACCTGGTCGAATCGGCAGGCTTCGATAGTTCGCGCATATGGTTGAACCTGTCTCCGTCATCCACCAATTGTCATGGATACGTCTTCCCAAAACCTCTTGTCCCCAACGAATGACTTCCGGATTCAATGGTTCTCCTGCAGATAAGATATGTCGGAGCGAGCTAAGGTCCGCTGCCCTTGGTAATTCATCCCCTTCTCCCATCAACATACGAAAAGCTGTAGGGGCACTAAACCAAACGGTCACCTTATACTTCTCTAGCGTCGCATACCAATCTTCTGGCTTAAATCGACCGCCACGAAGAACGATAGTAACCCCATTCAACCAGGGAGCCCACATGCCTGCAGAGGTTCCTGTAACCCATCCAGGATCCGCTGTACACCAATAGATGTCTTCTTCTCGCAGGTCGTATACCCACTTCCCGGACATGAGCTGATGAACCATAGCATCATGGACCTGGAACACCCCCTTCGGCTTACCTGTAGAACCAGAAGTGTAGTGAAGAAGCATACCTGATTCTCTGTCTACCCATTCAACAACATAATCTTTAGAAACTTGCATGAGCTCCTCGAACCGGATCTGACCCTCACAAACTTCTTCTTCATGTGCTCCAACAAGTATGACATGTTTCAAGTCAGGAAGATCCGTTGTTGGAATACGCTTTAATAATTGAGGGGTTGTTACTATGGCTACAGATTGACTATCTAATAGGCGATCACGAACGGCGTCCTCCATAAAAGCCTCAAATAGAGGACCTGCAATAGCTCCGATGCGAACAAAGCCCAATAAGGCTATATATAATTCAGGACTTCTAGGCATAAAGATGAAAACCCTTTCACCTTTTGAAATCCCTAAATGCTTTAATCCATTAGCAAATTGACAAGACAAGTCTCTCAGTTCAGTATAGGAATACTCTTCTTCTCTTATTCCGTCGGTATAAAAGAGTGCCGTCTTACTACCTCTTCCCTCATCGACATGTCGATCTATCGCCTCATAAACTATGTTGACTCGGCCTGTTCGAGACCAGGTGAAATGCTCTATCACCTTACTCCAATCCATTGTAGCAACGGCTTCATCATAATTTGTTAGATTTGCGCTTTCATCAAGAAGTAAAATTTCCTCTTTGAACTTTGTCATCGCAACTCTCTCCCTGTCGTGTTCTAATTTATATCTATATGTTGTATAACAATTCTCTTTTGTAAAGACAAATCCTGCTGCACTTTTTAAAAAATTTAAAAACTTCACATGGCAGCAATACCAACATTTTTAACCCCAAAACCTGCAAGAATTCATGTATAATCGAATATAACTTAGAGTATAGAAAGAGTGATAGATCATGTTGTGGATTATTGTATTGTGCGTCTTTGCCGTTATCCTCTTCTATGCTTACACGAATACGAAGAGAGCGGTATTTACCCGTATTACCCTTCCTGTTAATCAAGCTTGGAATGGTGAGATGAAAGTCCTTCATCTTTCAGACCTGCATATGGAGAACTTATCCATTAGTCCAGAACAACTTTACAACGATTTGAAAAATGAAGAGATTGACTTGATTGCTCTAACAGGGGATTACCTTGATCGAGCAAGAAGCATCCCTAAATTTATGGAATATATTAAAGTGTTGAAGCGCCTCCCTGTTAAACATGGCATTTATGCCGTTTTCGGAAATCATGATTATGTATTGAAGAAGCCAGATTTCGAACGTATGAAAGAAGCTATGATCCAAGAAGGAATTCATGTTCTCATTAATGAAACAAGAAAAATTAAACATGCTGGAAAAACAATTAACATCGTAGGAATCGACGATCACTTCACTCGCCGCAGTGATATTGAAGAAGCTTACAATGAAGTCACAGATGGTGTAGTACTCGTACTCACCCATGATCCTAACATTGTCTTGAACATGAAGAAATACCATTATGACTACCTATTAAGCGGTCATTTTCACGGAGGGCAGATTCACTACCCGCGTGCGTTCCACTTGGCTAAGATGGGCAAACTCCCACGGATGAACATGATTAAAGGCCTGCATTTCCATGATGAAAAAGCTTTTTATATTAGTGAGGGATTAGGGCAAACAGGATTTAACATCCGATTGAGATCCAGACCAGAGATCACTCTTCATACGTTAACCTCTTCCTATAAGAATATCTCATAACACAAATAGATCACCCTTAGTGGGATGGTCTTTTTTAAATTACCCTTATTTTTTAATTGGTATGAATCTCCATCATGATATAGCGACATTTTACTCATGATAACCTTAAGGACTAAAATCTTGAGGTGAGCCATGCTAATCCGCTATTTCTTAACTTTTTCGCTAATTGGTTTTCTTTTTGCTTTGGTCATTACCCCTTTTTCTAACCGAATACCTTATCCTGATCCTACTGCAGGTATTACAGATCAGGGTCCACAGAGAATTAATTATATAGGGCGGGTCAAAAATACCGTTGAGACTCTAAATCACAGCCCACACATCATGACCATTCATCACAATAAACAGGATAAGAGTCATGCCGTAAAACGAGAGGTCACTGTCAAATTCAAAAAACATCCTACTAAGGATGAACTAGCCCAAATTTGCAAAGACCTAGACGCCAAAGTAAAAAGAAATTGGGATCCTTACCACATTTTTAAATCTTCAACCAAAAGTACAGAAGAGTTAATTGATTACTTTGAAGAAAAAACTTATATGGTTGAATTCGCTGAACCGAACTACCTCTTACTCCCAAATGAAATGCCCAATGATCCGTTGTATACCCGTTATCAATGGAATTTGCCTCTCATTCATGCAGATGAAGCCTGGAGGATTACGCCGGGCAAAGAAGATATCGTCATTGCGGTCATTGATACGGGCGTGGATTTAGAGCACCAAGATTTTCAAGATAAATTAGTTACAGGCTATAATGTCATTTCTGACAACAACTACGCAGATGATGATAATGGACATGGTACACATGTAGCTGGTATTATTTCAGCAAAAACCAATAATACAGTAGGAATTGCTGGAGTTTCCTGGCACAACAAAATTATGCCGATCAAAGCCATGACTCCGGAAGGGACGGGTTCATCCTTTGATATCGCCAAAGGGATTAAATGGGCAGCGGATCATGGGGCTCATGTTATTAACATGAGCGTGGGAAATTACCACCCCTCTGCTATGCTTCAGGAGGCTGTGCGGTATGCCTACAACAAAGGGGTCGTTCTTGTGGCCGCTTCAGGGAACGATAACACAGATCAATCCAGCTATCCGGCCGCTTATCCTGAAGTCATTAGTGTTGCCGCCGTTGACTCACGTGCCCAGAGGGCCAATTTCTCTAATTACGGCAGCTATGTTGAAGTTGCTGCACCTGGGGTGGATATCCCTAGCACCTATCTGAATAACGAATATGCTGCACTCTCTGGTACTTCTATGGCTTGTCCTCATGTTGCCGGACTAGCAGGGTTAATCCTATCCACGAATCCTGATCTTGGAGTAGAAGATGTACGGAAGATTATCCAACAGACATCAGAAGACCTTGGGACCAAAGGGTGGGATCCTCAATATGGTCACGGCATGATCAATGTTGCCCAAGCACTTGAGTTAGCAACCAATCAGCAGAGCGACCTAGATCCCCCTGCTACAGTAGAAGAACCGCCTACAACAGTGAAGTGGGGTGATCGCTTTTTTCTTAGGCTAAGGTTTGGTTCGTTTCAAGAACGATTTGGCTTTCTAAACCAGGAGAACACAAGAAAAAAGCAACCCTAGAGGGTTGCTTTCTTCTGTTTATTCATCTTCTTCATTGTTATATAATCGGTCTCATAATACTGCAGTTCATCTCGAAGATATTCGAAGGTCTTAGAAAGAGACAAAGTTAACACCTTGAGTTCGGGAGTAACTTCCTTACGGAATATGATGGCGTCTCTGCCCGTGTAGCTGTGTCTTCCATCTTCTTCATACACTTCACCCTTCGGATAGTAAAACAGGTTTACACAAGTGTGATACAGGTGATAGAGTGCTTCCTCTGCAAATTCCTTATTAAACTCAGATCTTCGTAGACAAACACCTATGTTTTCATAAACTTTTTCACAATTAACTAATAAAGTTCGAAGATCGGATAAATAAGCTCGGTAATAGGCTTGATATTCCTCTTGATCTCCACTTTGCTTAACGAGATCCTGCAGTGTGGTTGAATTAAGGAAATTCTCAATGTCTAAGGCCGTCTTCTTAAGATGGTGGTAGGATTCTTCACAAAGTTCCTTAACTTGAATCTCAGGCATTGTATACCCTCCAACTTTTGATTTATATCTATTCTAGCAAATTACAGAAGGTTTAAGAAGAGGGAATTATGTTATAAATAAATGCTTGAATTTTTAATTAAATGAACAAAAGAGAACCTGTGGATAGTACAGATTCTCAACTTTCATTTACTATACGGCTTTTCCTTTACTTGGAAGTAATTTATTGATTCGTTGGGCTAAAGCAAAATCCTTTCCTGTGAGTCCTCTGTCATCATGAGTAGTTAAAGTAAGCATAACCCTATTAAAGCGCAAAGTAAAATCCGGATGATGATTCATCTGATCGGCATACTCAGCTATCTGGTTAATAAAAGAAAGAGCCTGCCTAAATCCCTCGAACTCAAAAGACCTCTCTATACGATCTTCATTTAATCTCCACCCTGGAATCTTAGACATATTAAACGCAATCTGTTCTTTTGAAAGTTTAGCCATGCGGATTCTCCTTTCATCTGTTAAGGGTTACCTTCCTGTTCCAACTCTGCAAAATCTCTTCCTATCTCCTCTCACTTATCTTCATTATATAATAAGAATATTTTGACATATGATTACAAATTCCAGTTCCTATTTTTTGAAATCGCATACATTTTTTTAGGATTGTATTCTGACTATCTACAGAAGAGAAAAGATGAAGAATACGAATAAAAAAAAGAGCGATGTCAGACACTGCCATAAGTCCAGCAGTAGCTTAACGTCGCATCTCCTCTCTTGATTACATTATTATATAGACGTATAAAGTTGTTCATCGATCCTACTAGAAGCTCTAGACTCCCACTTGTCTATAAAACAACACAGTTGTTCGTTGGTCGACAAGATGGTGGTCTTCTGCCTCATGAGAGCTTCTATGCCTTGTAAGTTACCCTCTTCAAAATAAACAAGAACTTGCTTGTCCAATTGTTGAATCTTATCATTTCTTAGTTGAATGATCTGACGAAGGCGATCAAATCTTCTTGCGAGGAAAACTTCCGTCTCCACGGGGATCCCTTCCTCGATCTAAGACAAATCGTTTACGATATCTTTAATCTTGAGAAGGACTTTTTCATTTTTTTCCTTTTCAGACATTAAGGACTTAATCGCATCTAAATTATTAGCTGTGAAATGAGTGATTACTTCGTCTTTCATTTCAGCAGATCTCTTCTCTAATTTAATTAGCGCACCCATTAAATCTTCCACTACTTGATCTACAACGGTCTTCTCCCCTGCAACTTCTACTAATTCTAAGGTTTCCTGATTCATGGCTGCCGCCACCTCCATTATTGATGTATGTTGAGATTCCAAGATTAGATTGTTATTAGACTCGCTTGCTTGCTCTTCTGCCATAGGCTGTGTATCAACTTGTAGTAAAATCTTATCTTCAACTATTCTAAATCGAACATCTAGCTCAGGAAGGAACAAATTCTTCCTCTTAGACATTCCCTTCACCATCTGGACGATATAAGGGATATCCTTCATAAGGATTTCTTTTGTTTCCTTTCTTAGGATTAGTTCAAAAATTTCATCGTTAACTATCTCCCACTCACTCATGATCCAACGACCATCGCTGAGTTGGGAAAAGCGGTGGTCTCCCATCAAACCTAATCGTTCAAAAGAAAAACTCCAAGAGATTAAGTTTAGGCTTCTTAATTTACGAAGAATCTGTTCTTCAGAAAGTGGACTCCCCGTCTCTTGTAGAATTCTCAACACATGTTGAGATAAGGGTTGGGATTCTTGGACATATTCAATGACAGCACGAGAACTTCCTTCACGGAATGGAGAGGAAGGTTGATCTAACGCAAGCTGAATTAAGGGTTCAGCAGCTTGATCCTCAACTTGTGCCATGGACCGCAGACGATGTAATATCTCATCGCGGGATAAAGATCTCTCACCTGTTTTGAATGTCTTTTTGATTAAGCTGATGGGCGTATACATATGTTCTAGCAATGGTGTCATTACCCCCCTTTAACTCTCAAAAATTGGTATATTTATACTATAACATGTCTACTAGAGTTTGTCTCATGTTTCATGCTTTTTTTCTGTCACATTCTTTTCAGAAGTATAGAAAAAAGAGACATTGTTAAGTTATCTTTTTTTAGCTAAACTAAGGATGTTACATTACATTACTCACCTAGAAAGGTATGATGATATGTTCTCGAACATCGGCGTACCCGGTTTAATCCTTATCCTCATTATTGCCCTGGTTATCTTTGGCCCAAGCAAGCTGCCTGAATTAGGACGAGCAGTAGGACGTACATTAAAGGAGTTTAAAGATTCCACTAAGGGTATCATGGAAGATGATGAAAAGAAGGAAGATCCTAAACCAATAAAGTAAGTCATTCCATTAGAAGTGAGAAGATTCTCCCATAGGAGTTCTTCTCACTTTTTCTCGGTTTTGGTCTTTATCCACCCTAAAGCACGAGTAAACAAACTCCAAAGCGCGGACTTCGGCACGGCAATATAGGAAGAGTGCTTTCTTTCCTGCACATATTCACCCCTTCTGAAGCATTAAGGCTCCCAATACAAACTATGCAGCATCTAGACTTTATGTTTGCTTGAGAGAACCCCTCTCGAGCCCCTGACATAGAATAAATCGGGTTGTGATTGAAGGGGTGAATCATAAATGATCATAAAGTTAAACTTCCGAAATCGGATTCGTAAAAAAGACAACAGATACCTACTCCGCCTGATCAGGCGCAATCTCGGTCACTATCCTTCAGCCCAGGGCCTTAGCAACAAGAGGATCCTTGAGCTCATGGATGAATATACACGAGTGATCCTGTTTACAACTCCTAGCGGGGAAAGAGTGGGATTCTTAAGTTGGACCGAAAAGGAAAACATCCTATTCCTTGAGCTTTGCGTCTTAGAGGAACGATATCAAGGGAAGGGTATTGCCACTTCTTATCTTAAGCGGCTTGAGAAATATGCTCTTGGGCGAAAGTTCAACACTCTTCAATTTTACGTAGACAAGCAAAATAATGAGGCTTATGAATTATATAAGCGTTTTGGATTTTACCCTATACCCACTCCACCTCAAGCTCCCACGATCCTAATGGAAAAAAAACTCTTGTGAGATCGATCACACCCAAAAGTATCTTCCTGTACTATACTCACATTAATACGAAAGTAAGTACAGGTGGTGATAGGCTTGTCCTATTCTTCAGCACAAACTCTCTACGATCAACTGGGCGGTTCGGCACGGGTTAACCAACTTGTCCAAGCATTTTACCCCCGAGTCTTGAAAGACCCGGATTTAAGTCCACTATTCGTAGACGGTATAGACGAGATTATGAGAAAACAAAAATTATTTTTAACCCAATTTTTAGGCGGACCCATACTCTATAGTGAAGAGTTTGGCCCACCAGCTATGAGGGCCCGTCACTTACCGTTTGTAGTCACTCCGAGACGTGCAAAAGCATGGCTTAAATGTATGGAAGAAGCCATGGACGAAGTTGGCATACAAGGCAGCGTACATGATGAAATCATCATTCGGTTATCCCAAGTCGCCTTTCAAATGATCAATAGCCCTGATCGCGATTAATCTCAATTACGAAAGGTAGCCCCGCTTGTGGCTACCTTCTTCCACATTAGAGATTTACATTAAAAAAGATTTATGGGGCTGGTATTGAATCATCACCTCAATTTCCAGCAAAATCTTCTCAATTTCTTCAATATCATCTTTATAAATCTGGCTTAAGTAACTATTGCCTTTTAAATGTCGTTGGGTTTGCTCGAGCCGGTACTGCAGATCTATCACCCTTAAATCCATTCCAAAAACCTCCATGGTGTTCGTATTCCATTCCACGATTAACTTTATTCTCCAAAATGCTCTATTATGCTTACCTGATCTTAAGTTTTGTAATTCTCTCTTTCTAAGGGGAAAAGATAAAAGAAAGGAAAATTTCGTTAAATTTGTTTGTGATCTTCATAACTTCAAAAAAATACCCCGACCTCTTACTATCACGGTTTTGGTGATAACAAGATTCCGAGGTGGACGTAGAAGACTGTCTTTCTTTGGATCTTTCGCTGCTACGGACTGGGCCAACAAAACTTATATCCGAACCCTCGAATGGTTAGGATATACTGCGGATCATTTGGATTTTCTTCGATTTTTTTCCGCAAGTTTCGTATGTGAACCATAACGGTACGATGACTACTTTCTTTATTCCATCCCCAGATATTCTCATATAGCTGTTCCACTGAAAAGACCTGGTTGGCATGTTCGACTAAGAACAATAATAGCTTCAGCTCTTTGGCATATAATGCGACCGGGTGCCCATGAATTTCCACCTTCATGCTTCGCGCATCGATTTTTAATCGATAGTCGCTCCATACAGGAGTGGCTGCTTCTTTATGCTTAAACCCGTTAAGATGAGCTCTTCTTAATTGGGAACTAACCCGAGCAACAATGACGCGATAGTCAAAAGGCTTCGTGACATAATCATCTCCCCCCAGACGCAAAGCATCAATGATATCTTGAGGCTCTTTTTTACAGCTGACAAAGATAATCGGGATCGAGGATATTTCACGAATTTTTTGCGCAAGATCAAGACCGGTGCCGTCTGGAAGAATGATGTCGGTAAGCAAAAGGTCAGGCTTTTTCTGTAGGAATATAGAATAGGCCGATGCCACATTCGATGCCATCGAAACATTCATGCCTTCCGTTTGCAAATACATGCCTAGGATCTCCATGATGTCCAAATCATCTTCTACCAGCAATATATTCATCTCTCTGCCTTTGCCTCCTCCCTTTCAAACCAGACTGGAATGGCGAAATAGATGCAACAGCCTTTACCTTCTATATTTTTCGCTTGGATGTTTCCTCCATGGTAGCGTATGATTTCCTTGCTAATCGACAGTCCTAGCCCAGACCCTTCCATGGCTTGCTTGCTCTCTGGTGATCGGTAAAAACGTTCGAATATCGCATCCAACTCTTTCTCTGGGATCATGGGTCCATTGTTCGTGATACTTATGACAGCTTCTTGGACGAGAAGATCTCGTTCGCGAATCTCCAGTTTCATTTCAATCTTCCCCTCATCAGGGATGAACTTTTTCGCATTTGCCAATATATTTGCAATGACCTGCTCCATTCGTAGGGTGTCCACGTGGGCTAAAGGTCTACCCTTATCGTCGAGTTCCGTGTCAGAAGGGGCTTTCCAGGTAAATCGGGCAGCTCGCTCGAGCATATCCATCTCATAACAGCTGTATAGATGATGAAAAAAGGAAACCACATCAACCTTCTGGAATTCAAATTGAATCTGTTCTGTTTCTAGTTTCGTAAGCTCCACTAAATCATCGATTAAACGTTCAAGCAGCTTAGTCCGTTCATAGATTCGAGTGGCGTATCTGGTGTAATCCTCGGCAACGAATCCGTCTGCCATGGCCATAGAGAGTCCGCGTATCGCTGTGATGGGGGTTCCCAGCTCATGGGAAATATCAGACAGCAGTTGACGCCGAAACTGTTCATCACGGAACAATTGTTCATTCACTCTCTTTAGTTCTTCATTGGAACGGCGAAGCTCTATTGTTCTCTCTTGAATTTTTTGTTCCAGCGTTCCGTTGGCTGCCTTTAGTTCCACAGACAATCGCTCGGCCCTTTGCGCTGTTTGGGAGAATTTCAATGATAAATGGATCGATTGAGAAAACAATAGTATAAGCAATCCATATGGCGTGAATCCCCCATTTGGAATCAAGTGATTATAAAATAAAATATCACCGATAATCGAAGCCGCAAAGAAAATAAATCCTGTCATATTGAATATGAAATCTATCCTTCTTTTCATAGAAACCCGTAGGAAACCAACTAACAAAATGAGGAGAACAGGGACCATCACAAGCAGTTGATAAGGAAGCATCAGCTGGGTATAGATTCGGGCAGGAGTCACCATGACTAGCAGAAGTAAACAGGCATGTATAACCATGGATAATTTGACGATCAAACCATATTTCTTTGTATACTCTCGGCAGATGAACAATGCAATCATGTGCATACCGATGAAGATGGACGCGTATTCCAGCTTTACAGCCCATTCCCAAGAGAAACTAGGAATGAGATAGAGCAAGACGGCTTCACCTAACACCGAGGTTCGTACGGCAACAGCCAGACATAAGCTTCCAAAATAAAGGGAAGAGAGATCCTTTTTTCTTCCAGCATAGAGTCCTAGATGATAGATTCCCATGATAAGCAAGCAGCCGATGATAAAAGCTTCTGAAGCAAAGTTTAGTAACCGTTCTTGCCCAATTTGCTCCGTACTCCCAAGTTGTATGGGTTCCCAGATCCCCCCTTTTCGCTGAACAAAATTGGAAACCTGCATCACGAGTTCATTGTGGCCGGGCTTGGGCACAAAGGTAATCACCTTTGGCAAATTGTAAGGAACCATGGTTTCAAATGAGTTACCAACAGTACCATTTTCGGCTAAGAGTTCTCCGTTGATCCATAAGCGATATGAAGTGGCCACGCCCCTTATATAAAGGGACAAGGGCGGTGGATCCTGATAATCAGGCAGGAGGATTCTGATTCGATAGGTAGCGAACCCTACATTTGGCAGCTCCTTATTTTCTACGCTCGCCCGGCTCCAGATCGATGGGACACGCACCTTGAGTGGCTCTTCTTTCAATCGGTTCAAGTGTTCAGGGTTTAGCTCATTCCAGTAGAGGTCCCATTCCCCATCCAAGCCCACGATACCAACAGAGGGTTCCCACGTTGATAAATCTAGGGTCGCAGGTTTTCTAAGATTCTCTTGAGCAAATACCGCCTGACCCAATCCACCCCATATGATGAACAAGATAACGATCCGAAGCAAACTACCTAATCTAGACATAATCCATAAACTCCTATCGATATAGGTCACTTTTACTATACGTTAATCTTACTACATGTTTTCATAAAAAACAGTATTTACAATCAATTCCCTCTCTTTGACAAAAAAAAGACGCAGCCACGGCGGGCTTGCGTCTAAATGGTATTTCCGTTTTTTTCTTTATCAATTAGGTAACTTTAGTGAGCTTCCCAGCACCCGGTATATCTCTGGCTCATTTGCCTTATCTTGAATAAAGAAGTGACCTCCCGAAAAGGAATGTATGCTGAAACATTCGTTGGTATAACGACTCCAGGAAAGGATATCTTCTTCTTCCCCAATCTCTTGATCTCCATACCAAACCGAGATGGGACAAGACAGCACGGCATCGGGTTCCATGAGCTGATAACTTTCCGAGATCGCGAAGTCTGCTCGAATGATCGGAAGAAATAGTTCTGCTAGAGCCGGATGGTCTAGAAGTGATTCAGGTGTTCCTCCCATTTTGACGAGTTCCTTGATAAGCAGTTCATCATCCAAATCATGAATCATCTGCTTCGGCCGAGTACGATGTGGCGCACTGCTTCCCGATACAAATAAATGGCATGGGGATTGCCCTTTTTGGCTTAAGACACGGCTTACTTCAAATGCTAAACGAGCCCCTAAACTATGACCGAATAAGGCGAATGACGAGCCGTCCAACTGCTTTGTGATTTGCAGCTCTAGGTCATCCACGGCTTCGGCAAAGCTTTGATATAACGGTTCCCCCATGCGTTTGCCGTGTCCTGCCATTTCTACGGGTATAAATTGTATAGCTGGACCGAGCATTTCCCTCCAATGATAATAAATAGACGCAGAACCTCCAGCGTATGGAATACCAAATACTTTAATTTGATTCCCCTCCAAATGATGGTAATAATTGCTGTCTGTCTCTCGGATCTAAGGTAAGCACAAATTGCTCCAATAATTCTCTCCAAGATAAGACTTCTATTTCCCCTGGCATGTTGGGGTGCAAAGAACAGATCGTCATTTCATAACCAGAAGCGAGTGCATATTGCCTAAAACACCAGTTTTCCTGTTCATCCTCGCATCGAAAAAGAATACTTCCCATTTTGCACTCAAAAGAAAAGGACTGAAGAGGGATCGATAATCCCATCCCTTTCGCTTTCACATAGCTTTCTTTTAATGTCCACAGTTGAAAGAAATAACTTAACTTTTCTTCCTCTGGCTGAAGCTGTAATTGGGCTACTTCCTTCGTAGAAAAGAATCGATGGGCCAGCTCAAGGTCGATCGGTCTGATTTGTTCTACATCAATGCCGACGGGAAACGATCCAAAAGCAGACACCACCCATTCTCCTGAATGCGATACATTAAAATGAGCATGGGGCATCCCAACGATATAAGGTTTTTGAAAGCTGTTCGTTGCCATCCTTAGTTGCTTCCCTGTTAAACCCCAAAGCTTAGCTGCATAGACTCGAATGAACATCTCAGAGCATAAAGATCGGATCCGATCCTCTTGAAACCGATATCTTTGTATCCTCTCTTGTCTTTCATGACTCAGGAAGGGCGACAAGCGATCACACCAAACGGGATCAACACGGGTGATATTTACCGCTGCGATTCTCATGGTCGATAGCCTTTAGCTGTTCGCTTGATCATGGAGAACCGCCGCCTTTGCCAAATCCCCAAGCGTTTGATATTGGAACACATGTTTAATCGTCAGTTCCACTCCTATCAACTGAGCCCTTGATACGATTTGAAGGGCAAGAATAGAGTCACCGCCAAGCTCAAAGAAGTTATCATGAACGCCGATATGTTCTTGGCCCAAAACATCCGACCAGATGGACGCTAAAGCTTTCTCCGTTGGGGTCATGGGTTGGGAAATATCCCCTAAGGACTTGCTATGATTTGTCGGCTTCGGTAAGGATTTACGATCTAATTTCCCATTTGCCAATAAAGGCAGCGACGGAACAGACACAAACGAGGCTGGGATCATATAATTGGGCAGCTTCTGTTTAAGAAAATGGCGCATTTCTCGATCCGCAATCTCTCCCTTCCCTGACATTTCATAATAAGCAACCAGACGCTTATCGCCAGGGACATCTTCACGGACAATGACGACACTCCTTTGCACTCCTGGGAACTGCGCCAAGGCCGCTTCTATCTCCCCTAATTCAATTCGATATCCCCGGATTTTCACCTGATCATCGATCCGCCCGAGATACTCAATGTTTCCGTCGGGAAGCCAACGGGCCAAATCACCGGTTCGGTACATTCTTTTGTCTGGTATAAATGGATGTTCCACGAATTTCTCGGCTGTCAACTCTGGTCGGTTCCAATAGCTCCTTGCCAATCCATCCCCGCTGATGCACAATTCACCCGGAATCCCAATCGGCACTAAGTTATTTTGCGGATTCAGTAAGTAGATTTGATAGTTTGGTATCGGCTTGCCGATCGGTATGCTAGAGGATTCCGTGCCCGTGACCACATACGAAGTGGTATCAACGGTACATTCTGTGGGACCATATAAGTTCGTGATTTGCAGTGATCTAGAAAAACGCGTCCGAATCGAACGAACAAGTTCCATCGACAGCGCTTCTGCGCCAGTTAAAAAGTGTTGAAGACTCAGGTCACGAGCCGAGCTCGCCAACAGCAATTGCAAATGGGTGGGTGTGCCATCTGAAATCGCAACATCATGACGCTCAAAAAATTCAACCAGCTGAGCTCCGTCCACCCGTACCTGTTCCGGTGCCACCACGAGGGTATGCCCATGCACCAAACTGAAAAACATGTGCTTAACCGAAGAATCAAAAATATAAGCAGCCAGCAAGGCAAAACGCTGAGGTTCCGTTGCTGCGTAATAAACCTGCTGTTTCAACCCGGTAACAAGATTGACGACATTGCGGTGTTCAACTGCGATCCCCTTCGGCTGACCTGTCGAACCTGACGTATAAATGACATAGATGAGATGCTCCGGTTCCGTCAACGATGGCGGATTGCTTGTCACAGCCTGCAACCAGTCCTCCTTGTCTAAATCAAAGATCGATCCAGCAAAGGAAACAGGATCAGCCAAGCCCCGATGAATAAGCAGCATAGAAACCCCGCAATCGCTAAGCATGTATTGAATGCGTTCAGGTGGATAGGCCGGATCAAGCGGTACGTAAACGGCTCCCGCTTTAATCACGCCGAGTGTACAAATGATCATCTCCATGGAGCGTTCCACAAGAATCCCAATCCGATCGCCAGCCTGGATTCCTTTTTGCCGCAGAGTGTGGGCCAATTGGTTGGCTTTTTCATTGAGCTCTCGGTACGTCAACTGTTTGTTCTCAAATACGACGGCGATCCGATCCGGGTACTTTTCCACTTGCTCTTCAAACAACTGGTGAACCGCTTTATCTCTTGGGTAATCCTGATTCGTATCGTTGAAATCAACGAGCACTTGTCTTTTCTCCGCCTCGGTTAATAAATCAATCTGTCCCAGCTGTACATCCGGGTGATCCGTGACCTGCTCCAGCAGTCTCAGCAGGTGAACCGACCATCGCTCGATCGTTTCCCGCTCAAATAACGCTGTACTGTATTTCCAAGAGAACCAGAGTTCATCCGCTTGCTCCTCAACCTCCAAGATCAGGTCGAACTTCACGTCCGTAACTGTCTGTTTGGCAGGGCGCAGCTTCAGCCCATCCATATCCAGTTCCGCTCGATTAATATTCTGCAGCACCAACATCGTGTCAAAGACGGGGTTGCGGCTAGCGTCACGCTGGATCTCAAGCTTATCCACCAATGTCTCGAAGGGCACTTCCTGATTCTCGTACGCCTGCAGCGCGATTTCTTTCATTTCCGCAAGGAACTCTATGAAGGATTTATTCGTCTGAGGGTACCCGCGCATCGCCAACGTTTTGACGAACATCCCGGCGATCCCCTCCAGATCGGCATGCGGCCTTCCTGCAATCGGTAAGCCTACAATAATGTCATTCTGTCGGCTATAGTGCGACAGCAGAGTCTGGTATGCCGCGAGGAGGACCATATACAGCGTGCTACCGGTTTGCTGGGACAACCGCTCTAACTTTTGCTTTAACTTTTTGTCGCCCCACCTTTCTACTACCGCACCGGCTAAGCTCTGTACTGCGGGACGAGGCCGGTCGGTCGGCAGCTGAAGTACCGGTAGTTCTCCTGCCAATTGATTCAGCCAGTAGGCCTCCTGTCTAGCATAGTCTTCGCTTTGCTGCTGTTCGTTCTGCCATACCACCACGTCTTTATACTGTATGCGCAAAGGGGGAAGCTCCACTCCGTTATACACCGTGCTGAGCTCGTTCGCCAGCAAGCTGACCGTGATGCCGTCTGAGATGATATGATGCATATCAACTGCGAGTAGGTGATGATCCAAAGATAGGGTCATCACTTCAATCCGCAGCAGAGGCGCTTGAGCCAGATCAAACGGCTGGGTGAAAGATTGCTTCCACTTCGCCGCTTCCTCTTCCGTACCGCTTACGTATGACACTGCAAACGGTACGGTCTCGAGAACCTTCTGCCTGGGCTGTCCGTCCAACAGAATAAACTGGGTTCGCAGGGATTCATGGCGAGCGATCAACTGGCGAAAGGCCTGCTCAAGCCGCCCAGGATCCAGTTCGCCCTCCAGCTCAAAAAATCCGGGCATATTATAGGCCGTACCTTTAGCATCCATTTGCTGCAGCACAAAGATCCGCTTCTGTGCGGAAGACAACATATAGGTCTCCTGCCGGGGGGCGGGTTCTATCTGAGAGTAAGGCGAGAGCATCGCATGCTCTTGCATCCATCTGGCAAGCTCGCGAATTGTCGGATGCTGAAATAGTTCACGCAGCGGCACTTCCGTTCCCATCCTGAGATTAATGTGCGATACAAGTGTCATTGCCCGGAGTGAATGGCCACCCAGCTCAAAGAAGTTTTCTATCATACCAATACGCTTAATACCCAACACCTCCTGCCAAATCTCGGCTAGTATTTCCTCGAAGGCAGAATGAGGCGATACATACTGGCTTGAGAGCCGTCCGCGTTCCGGTTTTGGGAGCGCTTGGCGATCCAGTTTCCCGTTGACCGTAAGCGGCATCTGTTCGAGCTTCATGAAGTAAGTAGGAAGCATATAATCTGGCAATACCTCCGCCAGGTGAGCACGAAGTTCCTCCGACGGAATCGGCTGGTCAGCCACGTAATAGGCTCCCAATACGTGATCCCCGTCTTCCTCTAAGGCCAGAACAGCTGCCTCATCGACCCGCTCATGCAACAACAATCGGCACTCGATCTCCCCGATTTCAACCCGGTATCCGCGGATTTTTACCTGATTGTCTATGCGACCCCAATATTCAATGGTTCCATCAGGCAGCCAACGGGCCAAATCCCCTGTTCGGTACATGCGCTTTCCTGGTGCATACGGATTATCAATGAACTTCTCCCTTGTCAGTTCGGGTCGATTTAGATAGCCTCTGGCGAGACCGTCCCCTGAGATGCAGAGCTCACCAACATCCCCTACCGCAACAAGCTGCAAATCATGATTGACAATATAGACATAGTGATTGTTCAGTGGAGTGCCAATCGTCACCGGTTGGCCGTCTGAAAAATCATCAGGGACCAGCCAAACCGCTGTATCAATTGAATCTTCCGTTGGACCATAGGCGTTATAATAACGAGTGCGATGCTTCCATTTTTGAATCAACTTCGGATGGCTTGCGGCCCCTCCAATGATCAGGTTAGCAATCGATGGAACCCGATCCGGATTAAGAATTTCAGCGTAGGCAGGCGTCAAGCTTGCCGTTGTAATCTGATGCCTCGTGATGTAATCTTCCAACAACCGGTTGTCTAGGATTTCTGATGCTATCGGCAAGTACAAGGTTGCTCCGTTAAACAAGGCCATGAACATTTCCCAGCAAGACGCATCAAAGGAGAAACTGGCAAACTGAAGGATCCGATCATCAGGCGTAATGTTCAGGATCTCTTCATAAGCAGCCTTGATATTGCACAGTCCATGATGCTCTACCATCACCCCTTTGGGCTTGCCTGTTGTACCTGAGGTATAAATGATATAAGCCAAATCATTCGGTCCTGCCAACGGCTCAAGATTAGTTTCATCTTGCTCAGAGATTGGAATTTCACTTAGCATCACGGATTCTCCTGAAAAGGAAGTATCGTGAGCCAACGAAGGTTGGGTTAGAAGGAGGTTAGCACCAGAATCCGATAGCATAAAACGAATCCGCTCCCGAGGATAACTAGGGTCCAACGGCAGGTAGGCCCCCCCTGCCTTCAATACGGCCAAAACCCCCATCACCATTTCAGGCGCACGTTCGGATAGAAGAGCTACAATGGAACCTGGTCCAACCCCTTTCTTTCTTAACCATCGCGCCAATTGGTTCGCCTTGGCGTTTAAATCCCGGTAGCTTAACTGCCTATCGTTATATACCAGTGCCGCATGATCAGGTGTACGTGCGGCCTGCTCCTCGATCAACTCATGTATCGTTTGATCTTTGGCATAAGCTCCTGCCTTCCCCGCAAACACAGTGAGAAGCTGATTTCGTTCATCTGCAGATAAAAGATCTATGGCAAACAATTTCCTGCTGGAATCAAATAAGGCTTCTTGATAAAAGCGAACTAACTGGTCAAAAAATAGCTCGATCTTAGCGAAGTTGAAATTGTTGGCCGTGCTTTGGATGACTTCCAACTCGATCCCTGTTTCTGTTTTATGAAAGTGAAATTGGTGACCTACAAGAGGGTTTTCTTCCCATCCTTCACCATGCAGTGTATTGAGAGTGACAGCCCCATGGAAAAGCGGTTCCCCGCTGCTAATGCCATGGACTCTCAGTTCTTCAAACAGCAGGCCGTAAGGAAAATCCTGCTGCTCATACGCCTGTTGAACCGCTGTCCGAATGTCCTGCAAATAATCCTTGTAGGATTGCTCCATCTTCACTTTCAATCTTACCGGTAAAAGCTCCTGGCTAGACTTCTTCCCTAGTTTAGGAACGCCAACGACGAGCTCGGATGTGCGAGTCCTCCTTGTAAGTACATAGTGAACACCAGACAATAGCAGCAGATAGAGCAGGTGATCTGAATTCCGGCTGATTTCCAAGAGTTTTTCTGTGATTGACATCGAGAGTTTCCCCGTTGATGTTCGCCTATTCTCGAGATCTAAAACTTCTGCTAAGTTCTCCCCCTTCAGCTGGTCAACCCAGTATTGAATATGCTGACGCCAATCGGCTCTAGTTTCCATGTTGCACCTCCTTGGAAATAAGTATATAAATTCTGTTACAAATCAAAATCCCAATCAGGGATCGAAAGCTCCTCACTCAAATGATCCTGTTCGGCAACGAATCGAATCTCTTGTAAAAGGATATAGGGGTTATCACAAATGATATGGAGCAATTGAATCCAGTCCTCTGCGATCGATTCGATTGTACTGTGACGAAACAGATCGGTTCGGTATTCAAACTGGAAGCCTAGACTCTCATCTGCACGATTTTCCCTTGCTTCTAGACTCAGGTCGACTTGCGCGGTATGTTTATTCATCGGATATTCGCGGTAGCGTAACCCGTTGCTTTCGTATTCCTGTTTTTCAATCGGTTGCAAAACGAGCATCACGTCAAATAATGGGTTTCTTTGACTCGTTCTCACAGGATTTAATTTTTCAACCAAATCGTAAAAAGGAACTTCCTGATGTTCAAACGCCTCCAACGTCACTTTTTTTACCTCTTGCAGGAAAGTCAGAAACGTCTTGTCTCCTATTGGTTTCGCCCGCATAGCGAGGGTGTTTACGAACATCCCAACGAGCTCCTTTGCCTTCAAGTGGTAGCGCCCTTCAACAGGCGTACCAACAATCACTTCTTCTTGTCCGCTATATTTACTCAATAGAGTCTGGTAAGCGGCAAGCAACACGATAAACAAGGTCGTTTCCGTCGCCCTTGTTAACTGCTGGAGGCTATATGTCAGCTGTCGATCCGCTTTGATGGATACCACATCCCCAGCAAAACTCGGTATCACAGGTCTAGGTTTATCAATGGGAAGTTGCAGTACGGGCAATGACCCACCCAGTTGCCGCAGCCAATATTGCTCATGCGCCTGGTATTCTGGACTAGTCATCCGCTCTTTTTGCCAAGCGGAGTAGTCCTTGTACTGGATTCGCAGAGGCGGAAGCTTCTGGGCGTCGTATAAGTGAGAGAATTCCTCGGCTAAGATGTTCATAGATGCCCCATCGGAAATAATATGGTGCAAATCAATAAGCAGTAAATGACGATCCGATGCCACTCTCAATACGCCGGTGCGAAATAAGGGCGCCTGATCCAAACGGTAGGGTTGAACAAGCGTCTTGATCCAATCCTCCACCTCGTCTTCTATCCCTTCCTGGTAGACCAAGTCTAGTTTGACGTGAGTCACCACCTCCTGGACAATCTCGCCTTCATGTACATAGAACTGGGTACGCAGGGATTCATGGCGATCAACTAAGGCTTGTAAAACCTGCCCTAGCTTTTGCTGATCCACTCCACCATCCAACTCGAGAACAGTCGTTACGTGATAGGCCCTACTAGACGGTGCAAGTTCATACAGCATAAACATCTGTTTCTGGGCAGGAGAGGCCGGATAAAATGGCAGAACGGGCAAGGGTGGTATCGTTTGATGAGAATCATGCTTACCTTGTTCTTCGATCCATGCTGCCAATTGACGAATCGTGGGACAGAGAAACACCTCTCGGACAGGGACATCTACCTGTAGTTCGTGCTGGATCTTGAGCACGAGCGTCATCGCCTTGAGAGAGTTTCCACCCTTCTCAAAAAAGTTTTCACTCACCCTGACTTGCTGGATACCCAATACCTCTTGCCAGAGCTTCACCAAATGAAGCTCTAACCCGGTTTGCGCTTCCGCTTCTTCTATAGACTTCGGTTCAGACGCGCCGATCGCCATTTGCTGCAGTGACTTTCGGTCTATCTTTCCGTTTGGAGTCAGCGGAATTCGCTCAAGCTGCTTGAAGTAGGTCGGGATCATATAATCTGGTAAAAAATCAGACAGATGCATCCTGATCATGGCAGCCTCCACGGGTTGGTCTGCGGTGAAATATGCGCATAATTGCTTGTCGCCAGCAGGATCCTGGGACACCGTCACGACGGATTCACGCACATCATCTAACTCTTGCATTCGCTGTTCGATCTCCCCCAGTTCAATCCGAAATCCTCTAAGCTTCACCTGCTGATCGATCCGCCCAAGATGCTCGAGGGTGCCGTCTGCCCGCCAACGGGCCAAATCGCCGGTTCGGTACATTCGTTCTCCTGATGTAAAAGGATCCGGCACAAACTTTTCCTTTGTCAGCTCAGGTCGATTATAATAGCCGCGGGCAACACCAGCGCCAGATATGCAGAGTTCACCCGCCACCCCGATGGGCTGAACGCAGCCCGCTTCATTGACAATATAAACCTTGGTGTTGGCAATCGGTTGGCCGATATGGATGTTTCGCTGATCAATCCGAGCTGCCGTGGACCACACGGTCGTCTCCGTAGGACCGTATAAATTGTACAAGACCAAATTCCCTTCTTGATACGGGCTGACTTTCTCCAGCAAAACAAGGTCTGAACCAGCCAATGCTTCACCTCCCACCAGCAGCAGTTTCAAATGACTCATGCTGCTAGGGGCCGAGACGGCCGACCATAAGACGCGCAGTCGCGACGGCGTAAGCTGGATTCCGTCAATCAGCCCACCCTCCAGGAGGCGAAGAGTTTCTTTCGGGTCGGACTGCTCCTCTTCACGGCCAAGCACAACTGTTATCCCTGCATACCACGGTCCCCAAAGCTCCAAGAGAAAAATATCAAAGGATACGGTTGTGAGTGATAAAAATCGGGAACAACGGGACCATGGCAAAGCTTCCGCCATGCCGAAGACGAAGTTGATCGTATTCGCATGCTCAATCATGACCCCTTTGGGTTTTCCTGTAGAGCCGGACGTATAGATCATATAAGCTAAGTCGCTTCCCTTGGCATAAGACGGTAAATTCCCCTGATCTTGTGCATAGGCCTTCGGAGAAGTGACATCGATGATCACTCCACCGAAATCTCTCCACGGGTTAAACTCGGCTGTAGTCAGCAAGATCCGAGCTCCGCTATCCTTTAACATCTCATCGATTCGTTCCTTCGGATAAGCAGGGTCTAGTGGCACATAGGCTCCTCCCGCCTTCCAAATCGCCAGCAGGCCAACCACCAGCTCAGCTGATCGTCTGATCAGCAACCCCACGGTTTGGTCCGCTTCTATCCCTTGCTGACGCAATGTACGCGCCAACTGGTTCGCTCTTGAATTGAGCTCCCCGTAAGTAAACGATTGACCTTCGAAGACCAAGGCAATCTTCTCAGGAGAGCTGTCGGCTTTCTGTTCAAATAGCTGATGTAAACTTTGTAGCTGCGGAAATGACAGATCGGTTTCATTCCATTTTTGAAGAAGCTGCTTTTTCTCTGTTGTGCTTAAGAGATCGATGTGCCCGAGCTGCAGGCCAGGATTTTGTGTAACCTGCTCCAGTAGGTTCAGGTAATGGGCTGCCAGTCGCTCGATCGTTTGACGGTCGAACAAATCTGCGGCAAATTCAAAACGGAAAAGGTGCTCTCCGTTGCGTCGCTGCGATTCCAACACGAGATCCATTTTGGCAGAGATGGGAGCTTCTGTATAAGGGACCCAAGAATTTCCGTCTACCACGAGTTCGCCATACTCGAAATCCTGATACAAAAACAGAACATCAAAAATCGGGTTCCGGCTCATATCCCGGAGAATCTCCAACCGATCTACAAGGGACTCGAAGGGCACCTCTTGATGCTCATAAGCATCAACAGCAGCTTCCTTGACCTCAAGGAGAAATTCACGAAACGTCTTGCCAGCTTCCGTTTTTCCCCGCAGGACAAGCGTATTAACAAACATGCCGACCGTTTCCTGCACATCAGGATGGATTCGTCCAGCTACAGCGGAACCTACCAGAATATCCTCCTGTCCACTGTAGCGTGATAGCAAGGTTTGAAAGGCTGCCAGGAGCACCATATACTCCGTAGTCCCCGTCTGTAGGCTGAGATCTTGAATCTGCTTCTGCAACCGAGGACTCATCACCTTCAGAACTTGATCGCCGGCCTTCCCTCGAATCGGAGGCCGTGGATGATCTAAAGGCAAATCAAGCACAGGCAGCTCCCCGCTAAGTTGCTCCTGCCAATACGCCATGTGTTGCACGTACGCATCTTCCTGCATGCGAACCTTTTGCCAAGCAGCAAATTCTTTGTATTGCAATGGAATCGGGTGAAGCGATTCCCCTTCATACAGCTTGATCAGTTCGCGAAATAATAGCTGAGCGGATGATCCATCCACCACAATATGATGAAAATCAAAAGCCAACACCTGACGTCCCTCTTGCCATTCAGCCAGCCCTACACGAAACAGAGGGGCTTCAGATAGAACAAATGGACGAATGAAAACAGTAAGCCATTCTCGGATCCCTTGAATCCTATGGTCCGGCTGCTCCACGTTGACTCTCGCCTCTGGCATCACGATCTGCACGGGACGCCCATCCTCCATTCGAAAACAAGTTCGCAGCGACTCGTGTCTGGATACTAAGTTGCTGAGGGCGTCCTCTAAGCGCTCATGATCGAGCTGGCCTTTGATCACATAAGCGTAATGCACATGGTATGCCGTACTAGCTGGATCGAGCTGTTGAAGGAAAAACATTCTCTCCTGGGATGGGGAAAGTTCATACGCTTGCTGCACAGGCAGGAGGGGAATCGACTTGTAGATCACTTGGTCCGATTGTTCCAAATAATGGACTAGGGCTCCAAAGGTGGGGTTCTCAACAAGCAGACGAAAGGAAAGGTTTACCCCAAAATCTTGATAGATTTTAGTCAGCAGCCCAGCCGCTTTCAGAGAGTTCCCCCCCTGCTCAAAAAAGTGAGTGGTCTCAGAGGCTGGTTTAGAACCCAACGTCTCTTCCCAAATAGCCGCAAGTTTTCGTTTGCGGCCAGTCCATGGCACATCCTGTTGTTCATATTCTAGTTGATGAATCATTTGGATTTGTCTATTTACTTCTTCTTCCACTTGACGATAGATTCCATTTTGATAGTCTTCCGCTAATTGATATCTTTGCAGTTTTCCGCTAGTTGTTTTGGGAATCAAGGATACAGGGAGTAGTGCATGACACTGAAAGCCGAATACTTTGTTCAGGTAGGCTTGCAGCTGCAAGGCGATGGGGGCAAAGCGTTGTTCTTTGTTCCTCCCCCTGACTTGCACGAACAGGATGATCTTCTCTTCCTGACTTTTTGGATCGATCCAACCAACGGCTGCCGTCGTTCCTTCCCGAATACCGGAGCATTCCTCAGCGACCCGTTCCACATCATGGGCAAAAAAGTTTTGGCCGTTCACAAATAAAATGTCTTTTAAACGTCCTGTAACAATCAGCCTTCCGCCTCGCATAAATCCCATATCGCCTGTTCGAAGCCAGCCGTCGGATGTAAACAACTTCTGATTGGCCCCAGGGTTGTTGAGGTAACCGCTAGTTACGTTGAGTCCCTTGATTTGAATTTCACCGTAAACCTTCTCTGGTAACGGACAGCTTTGTTGATCAGCGATTCTTACCTCGACATAGTCAAGCGGATGGCCAAGATCAACGAAAACAACAGAGTCCGTTTGTTCGTTGCTTTCAACCACAGGGTGACCGAGTCCCATAGACTCGCGAGATATCAAAACCGTCACGGTTGACTCCTCTTTCGGAGGCATAGTAACTCCTAAGGAGGCCTCTGCCAACCCATACGAATTCATCATCACGGATGGTTTTAGTCCGTAAGGCGACAGCTGCCTCAAAAAGCGATCGACAACAAACGGAGAGATCGGTTCAGCCCCATTTAAGATCACCCGAATCCTGGAAAGATCCCATGTACTCGCTTTTTCTGGATCAAAGTAGTTGGCAAAATGCATGTACCCGAAATTCGGAGAGCACGTGACCGTAGTCCTTAGATCAGCCGCAATCTGCATCCAAAGCTGGGGACGAAGAATAAATAAAGCGGGCGGCATCATGTAATGACTGATGTTATGCAATAAGGGGGTCAGGTGAAATCCGACGAGTCCCAAATCATGGGTCAACGGCATCCAGCTTAATACCGAATCATCCGGCGTAAAACCGATCACACGACCAATCGCTGCAACGTTATGGACAACGTTCCGATGGCTAATGACGACACCTTTGGGTTGACCTGTCGACCCCGAGGAAAATTGAATGAATGCCGTTTGATCTGGTGAAGCAGGTACGAGGACACCTGGTTCACCCGTGTCCCCATTCCAAACTTCTTCCAGAAAAGTTCGTTTCTCAATGTTCCGAAAAACGGACTTCCACTCCTCCTCTTGTGCGAAGGTTTCCAACAAGTTGAATTGCTTGGCGTCTGTCACCAAATAAGGCTTACTTAACGTTGCCCAAATCCGAAACAATTTCCGCTTATACTCATCCATCGTCGCCAAGGTGATCGGAACAGGAACGATGCCCCCCAGGATGCAGGCCCAGAACACATACACAAACGGTTCATTCTTCTCGATCTGAAAAATCAGCTCATCGCCCGGTTTCACCCCATTGCGTTGCAGGCTTCCTAGGATCTTCATGGCTCTAGCAAGTAGTTCAGGATACGTGACATGAAGGATCGCATTATCCTGTTGGATAAAACCGATTCCCTGTTCGCTATCTTTTCCATGTTGTAAGATGGCATCTTGCAAAGTTTCAAAGTTCATCATATATCACCGCCCACGGCTGCTCAGGATTAAGTCGGAGGCTATTTTACCAGAGGCGAGGGCTGTCACCACGCCACCAGGCCAGATGGTCCAATGTCCAGCGCAATAAAGGTTTTCAATAGGGGTCACAATCCGTTGATCGGTGGCGCTTATGAGTGTCCGTTTCGGGTTCCATGTCCAGCCTGCCGTAGCTCCCCCGCTGTTTAGCGTATATCTATGATGAGTTAAAGGGGTTGCTGACGAGCTGTGTACGATCGCTGATCGCAAACCAGGAATAATTTGAGCTGCATTTTCAATGAGTTGTTCCTCCGCCAATTTCTTTAGCTCTTTATAGCTGCGCTGACGCCTCCCGTCCGGCTCAATTCTCCAGCGCTGCATCCAATCATAAGAGCTGAACGTCTGTAGAATGAGGGTAGAGTGCCCCTCCTTGGCCAATTTCGGGTCCAGTAAACAAGGCGCTGACATTTCCATCGGCAGAGATTGGTGAAACGCTTCCCCGAATGGATCTGGAGAAGGCAGGTGTGTCGGGAAAAACCAAGTATGATGAACTCCCTTCAGATGCTTCCCTAGCTCCTCTGGACTCATTTTCAACCCAAGGTAAACTGTAAACATCGCTTCGCTAACCGGTGTATTCTTCATTTGTTCGATCCATTGGGTCACAGAAGGATGATATTGCAAAAGGTTTTCCATGGTGTGGCGCAGATCGGCATTCGAAATGACATGATGGGCACGGATCATACGTCCGTTAGCTAATCGAATCCCTCTTACCTTATTGTCCTTGACCACAATCTCTTCCACAGAAGCTCTCAGCGCAAGCGTTCCGCCACGTTCGGTAAAAGCATCCGCAAGCATATCCAGAAGGGCTTGTTTTCCGCCCTCATTGTAGTAGTAATCATCACACCACATATACCAAAACAGACCTGTAGCAAAAACACTTTGGTTGCGATAGCCCATGTGAGTCAAGATGCGGGACACCCTGCTATCTTTTCCAAGAAGTTCTCTAGTCTTTTTCCAGGAGATGGTGGAATTGTATTCCTTAAAGGCTTCATAATGGGGGAGTTTGGACCAGTAGCTTTCGTAATTTGGCATAAACGACTGGGCGTCGCCCTCTATGATCCCGCGAAATCCTTTCAAGTTATACAGACGCGCAACCTCATATACATGGTCATAATAATCAAAATAAGCATGTAATTCGGCTTCGCTTTCAGGAAAGGCTTGAATAAATGCCTGCCTTGCCCCGTCCATACTGTTAATAGTCACATCGAGGGAATTAAAGGGCGATAAGAGCCTATATCTGCTGGGATGAAAGGTTACGCGATCATTCAGCTGCAATTTCTCAAGAGCAGGGAGAATTCCACCCATGATTTCATTGGATTGAATACCGTAGTCGAAATAAAAACCTCGCTCCCACCCCCCCTGCATGTATCCACCAACGACGTAGTGGCGTTCAAGGAGTAAAGTTTTCACACCCTGCTGTGCCAGAAAGTTCGCAGCAAAAAGCCCGGCAATCCCTGCTCCGACAATAATGGCATCGTACGAGTCTTCCAGTTGGACGATAGGGATCGATTTTGCCTGACGAGAAGTAGAATTCATTGATTTTCTCCATCCTTTATTTTTATCAGCAACAGCGGGATTAGGGACAGATCGCAAAAGAGATTTCGCCCTTTGCGACGGTTTCGCCATTGACCGTCGCCACACAGTCTACAATGCCTCCCGTACTGATGATTTTGACAGGGCTGCAGGTAAAATGCAGCTGGTCACCAGGTTTCACGACATTTACAAATCGAATTTTCGTACCCGCAAGCAAGTAGGTTGCTTCCGTTTCTTCTTGCTGCATCGAGCGAAGCATGACAATGGAAGACTGAGCCAATCCCTCAATAATGAAAATCCCAGGATATATCGCCTGTTTAGGGAAATGCCCTGGCATCATCCATTCGTTTCCCGTCACATTCTTCAGTGCGATAATGCGCTCGCCGGGCTCGAGCTCCAAAACCGTGTCAATCATGATCATTGGATAAGCTTGAGGCAGCAACTCGCGAATCTCGTCATAAGTCAATACCGGTTTCATCTGGCTCCCCCTTAAAAGTTCTGTATCACCACAGCCGAAGAACAGCCGTAATAGTCCTGAGAAATGAGTAAAATGGTTCCTTTATTGTATTTCCAAGCTGTACAATCACGCGTGATATTTAGACCGCTAAACAGCTGGTTGTCTAGATCGCTTGGAATGGTGGCTGGAAGATACCCCGTCTTTAAGGCACCAAGTGCCGTAATCAGTTGAAAGTGGCCGCCAGCCCCATAGGTTTCTCCCATAATGCCTTTCGGGGAGCAGATCGGTACCGATTCCGAAGAAGAAAAATATTGGGCCAGTGCGGAAGCCTCGGCACGGTCCTGCCTTGAAAACCCGCTGGCGCCTGAAATCACAAGCTCAATGACCTCGGGACCAAGCCCCGCCTTTTGCACCGCCTGTTTGATCGCTCGCCGCAACGTCCCGCCTGAATCGCGCTCCTCCCTGCCAAGGGGAGTCGTTGAAGCCCATGACAACACTTTCGCGAGGGGCTGAACCTCTCTTTCCCGTGCGCTGGATGCTCGCTCAAGGATGACGGACGCCGCACCTTCCCCTGGTAACCAGCCTGTGGAATCCAGGAGGAAAGGGCGACCAGCCCACTCGGTTGAATCCTCAGACCATACTCCCATATGCTTGTAGCAGCTCAGGACACGATCGTTTAACTCTTCCACTCCCCCTACGACAAGACGAAGGGCCCGGGATGCGTTCAGCATCCGTGCGGCATAACCAATAGCGTCAAGACCTGCGCATTGTCCGGTGGAGATGGTTGTATTTAAAGCTTGTGCTTTGATTCGGGTACCGAGATGGGAAGAACCGGCATTCGCCAGCGTATTCGGTGCTTGCATCGGGCTGACATAGCGTGGACCCTCTGAGATCGCCGTATAATCATATTCAGACATAATCTTTAGACCTGTAAGATTGGCCGAAACCACTACTCCTAACGTTTCCGGTTCCTGTGACACGCGCTCAAGCTTGGCCGCATCCATAGCTAATAAAGAAGCTCCAGCCAGAAAACGAGCACTCCGAGGGAGATATTGCAAGCCTCTGCGCCCCAGCAAGGCTTCAGCATCCCAGTTCGTTACCATCACACCCGACGGGTAATCGGGGTCAGGCAATGGACGTTTGCCTTCCAGAAGTCTAGACCAGAATTCTTGCAGTTCCGACCCGAAGACAGAAACAATGCCAGCTCCTGTAATGACGATGGAATCCTGCTTATTCATCTTGATCCCTCCGTCCTAATAGAATCGTTGCGTTATTTCCCCCAAAGGCAAAGGAATTGCTGAGGACAACCTGCAATTCTTGCTGAATCGGTTGGTTCGGAACGATATGGTTCAAACACTCCGGATCCGGCGTTTGAAAATTCGCTGTTGGAGGAACCATCTGATGGTATAGTGCCAAGGAACAAGTGACGGCTTCAATAGCGCTGGCTGCTCCCATCGTATGACCAAGCATCGATTTGATCGAGCTGCACGGAATATCATCAGATCTTTCACCAAATGTATCTCGAACAGCGAGAGACTCGGTTGAATCATTGGCACGCGTTCCTGTTCCATGTGCGCTAATATAGGAAACCTGCGAAGCATCACAGTCCGCTTCCGCTAACGCCCGATCCATGCCTAACTTCGCTCCTGCTCCCTCTGGATGGGGCGCTGTAGGATGATGAGCATCACAGGATAAACCGTACCCTAGAAATTCCGCATAGATCCGCGCCCCTCGTTTAACGGCAAGTTCATAGTCCTCAAGGACCAATACCCCTGCCCCTTCACTTACGAGCGTCCCTTTACGCTTCGCATCAAACGGTTGGCACACATCCGGTGAGATGGCACCCAGCCTGTGAAACACCGCATAGCACCCGCGGGACAAGGCATCTGTCCCCCCCACGATGGCGATATCTACACTGCCGTCGCGAATGAGATCGGCTCCCCAACCGATAGCATAATTCCCTGCTGCACAGGCCGTTGGGATGGTCATACTTGGGCCGCCAATCCCCAATTCCTCCGCGATGGCTACGCAAACATAAGATGTGGGATAGGAAGACCAAAGACTAGAAGGAACTTCTGCTCCGTTCCCCATTTGATGGTTGTTACTGGATTCCACGATGGTTTGGTTTCCCATCGTCGTTCCCATGCACACAGCCACTCTCTCCATGTCCATGTCATGAAAGGATAAGCGGGCATCGTCTACCGCCATCCGTGTGGCAGCAACAGCCAGCTGTGTGGTTCTCGCGCAGTTGGCAGGATCGATAACGCGAAAGTAGGTGGAAGGATCGACATCCGTTACTTCACCCCCGTTTCGGATATCAAACAAAGACGTATCAAACGATTGAATCGGTCCTGTTCCGACGCTGCCTAAGCAGAGCTGCTGCCAGAATTTTTCCTGGCCAGATCCAATCGGCGACAGCACACCCAGACCTGTAATGGCAATTCGTTTTGTCGGACTTTGCATGATTAGACTTCCTTTGTTTCATTTTCATTCATAATTTTGATGACTACAGCAACGACCTGATTCAACGATTGCAAGTTCGTCAACTCTTCTTCAGCAATCTGGATCCGATACGCTTTTTCAATCCGTGCCACGATTTCAAGCGCCATCATGGAATCTACACCTAAATCCTGAACAAAATTCTCATCATCGGCAAAATCATCGATCTCAATGGTTGCGGCAATCATTTCTCTTAATTCTTCTTTTAGTTGCTGTTCATTCATTTCCAAGCCCTCCAATGGATAAAATGTAGTTTTATGAAGTTAACCCACCGTCAATCACCAATGTACTTCCGGTTACATAGGCCGCTGCGTCAGACAGAAGATACAGCACACTGCCGGCTATTTCTTCCGGCGTTGCAGGTCTGCCTGCAGGGATTTGCTCGATGGCTTGAAGCTTTTTTTTCTCAGACATGGCTTGCCACATGTCGGTCTCAACAAATCCTGGCGCGACACAATTGACCGTGACATGGAAGCGTGCGGCTTCCTTAGACAACGAGCGGACAAAGCCTATAAGTGCAGCCTTGGAAGCGGAATAATTGGTTTGCCCGACTGTGCCTGAAAGGCCGCCAACCGAGCTGATACAGACGATTCGTCCTTGTTTTTGTTGAATAAAGCCATAAATGACCGCCTTGCAATAGTTGAAGGTGCCCTTGAGATTGGTGTCCACGACGGTATCCCAATCCTCTTCAGTCATCATAGCCAGCAGTTTATCCCGTGTTACGCCAGCGTTCGTGATGAGGCCATCTAATCCGCCAAAACGCTCGCGGACATTCGCTACAACGGTGCGAGCCTCATTCAAACCGTTGACAGGCGTATGGATAGGAACCACACTTCCCTTCAGGTCACGGGAAGCCGCCACGACTTCCTGAGCAGCTGATTCATTATTTTTATAAGTGAAAGCAACATGTGCACCCTGCGAAGCGAGCGCTAACACGATCGCGCGTCCGATTCCCCGGGAGCCTCCAGTCACGAGGTATCGTTTCTCTTCGTAAGACACCCATTCATTCCCCCTGTCTGTCTATGTGTTGGTGAATTCATCGATCTCATCTTGTTTTTTTACAAATAACGACTTTATCATAACAGTCCTTGTTTAAAACTAGTTTAAAAAATCCAAAGAGCACCAAAGATTTTTCAAAAAAAAAAGACGCAGCCAGATGATTACTGACTGCATCAAAATTTCCTATTATGTAGTGGCAAATCCTCCTCCACCATGGGGTTTCCCACTTCAATCAACCCTTTATTTTGTGCCAGAAACACACCGATGAAGAAAACAAGTAACCCCGTTCCGACAAGGAGCCATTCAATTGGGATCACATCTGCTATAGGTCCAAATATTAGCATGCCAATGGGCATCATCGAAGTCGAAATCATCCCGTATACACCAAATACTCTCCCCAAATAGTTTTCCTCAATCTTTTCTTGTAGTAAAGTCCTGGTTGGCGCATTAAAAATGGGCATCGCAGCTCCTAATATCCCCATGAAAACGAGGTAGATCCAAAAAACAGGGACCATACCAAGGGCAAAGGTACAAGCACCCATGATCAAACTCGAGAGAATCATCGTATGAACTTTATTGGGAAAGCCCCCCCAAGAAGCAAGGATTCCTCCCCCTGCTATCATCCCCACCGAAAAAGCGACTTCAATGGCCGTTAATCGCCAAACCTCTTCCCCGAAGCTGCGCGCCACCTGCAGCGGAGTTAAAAAAGCCGCAGGAGCCATCAAGATATAAAAACAACCAAAAATCAAAAAGAATTTCTTTAGAAATTCGTGATGCTGAATATAGGTTAAACCTTGTTTTAAGTCATTAAAATAACTCGTGGTTGGTCTTGCGGCTGCCTTCTGATGCACAGGAATCTTAAAAAATATGAATAAAATCAAGATTGCAATCGCTGCGGTTAGAACATCGAGAAGAAGAATGATTTCAATGGAAGACATGGTCAATAAGGCAGCGCTAACCATCGGTGCCAAAAACAGCTTCAAGGCTTGTAGACTTCCATTGATTCCATTGACCTTCATTAACTTTTCCTCAGGCACAATTTGCGGCAAAATAGCCCCGACCGCTGGAGTTTGAATCCCTGCCCCGATCGCGCGAATAGCAGATATGAGTAAAAACAACCAAATATCATCATATCCCATCAAAAATACGACAGCTAGAATGAGCGTTGCAAGGGCAATCAGGGCATCTGAAAGAATAATGAGCATTTTACGATTGTAGCGATCCGCCCATACTCCCCCGAATGGGGATAGGATGAAGGTTGGGATAAAGCCACAAATAATCATCAGCGTAATCATCAATCCCGACTCCGTGGCAAGAGTAATATGCCACATGATCGCATATTGAACGATGGAAGAACCAAAAAGCGAGATCGTCTGGCTGATTAAGAACAGAAAAATATTTCTTTTCCAAATGAGGTTTACTTCACTCACTTTTGAATCCAATATACCCACAACCTTTTTGTGTAAAATAGTAGTTGGTATCTTTCATGACAACCAGGTTTCTCTTCAACACTAACGAAATAATATATTAATTGTTATTAAGTGTAAATTGAATTGTTCCCTTCACTTCTATTGCCAAACCTGGGGAGAAGGTCACGGCCTGTGGGGTTCTTTTTCTATGGAAATCAATCCGATTTATGTGCTTTTTGAATATATTATATAAGACAAATTCATTTCACTGAATTGTACCCCATCTTTATAATGTTCCTATAACAAAAAGGTGGAGGTACATGATGCTAGGAATTACTAATTATGAAATCTTTCTAATCACAGGCATTATCCTTAATTTAACTCCTGGGCCAGATACACTATTTATCCTTGGACGTAGTATGGCACAAGGAAGATCCGCAGGTGTTTGTTCTGCCTTAGGGATTAATGCGGGTGCAGTAATCCATACGATTCTAGCAGCGATCGGATTATCTGTAATCTTATCTAAATCTATTCTAGCGTTTACCATCTTAAAATACTTAGGAGCAATGTATCTATTGTATTTAGGTGCAAGATCTCTCCTTGCGAAAAATGATCAACTTTCCGTAAAGGAAGGGGGAAAAATGAGATTGCAGAAAATATTTTTGGAGGGCATGCTGACGAACGTATTTAATCCTAAAGTAGCCTTGTTTTTCTTAGCTTTTCTGCCTCAGTTTATAGAACCTCACAACTCCTATGGGATGCTGCCGTTTCTTGTACTTGGAGTAACCTTTGTTGTGACAGGGACTATTTGGTGTCTGATTGTAGCTTTTTTTTCTTCAAAGTTCACAATTCAGCTGAGAAACAATAGGAGAGCATCTTCCCTTCTTAATAAAGCTTCCGGATTGTTATTTGTTGGGTTAGGTATTCATTTACTTTTTACCAAGTCATCTAACTAACCTAAAAAAGAGCCAGGTTTCCGTATGTAATTACAGATCCCTGGCTCTTTCTTTTTCCTTTCTAGATTCATTTCTTATCCCATAAATGGATTAGCTATCGTAATTATACTCCTGATAATAGTAGACGTTTAAAGTCAAGAAAGGCTCGTGAATAACGATTTTTCTTATGAAAAACAAGATAAATGGATCTCTTGGGGATGGGATGTAGTGAGCGAAACGGAATCGAGATCAATTCACCTGATTGAATAAAGGAACGAGCCACAAGTTCAGGAAGAAAGGCTAACATTTTATGATTTAGAAGTAAGCGGGTAAGAACCGTAGTATCATCGACTTCAATAGACGGTAATAACCTCGTACCAATGTCTTGATGAAACCAGTCAAGGAAGGGGGACTCCCATGGAATATGGATAAACGGTAGTGTCCGCAATTCCTCACTAGTTAAGTGTAAGGGTACTTGAGTAAAAAGAAATGGACTAGCAACAAGCTGAAAGGATTCTTGAAAGAGCTCAATTCCCTCTAGATATGGATGGTGTGGAGGGGTGGGGACCACACACGCATCTAGTCTTCCATCCATTAGTAGGTCTAGCATTCTTTTAGTATGTCCCGTAAAAAAACGAAGGGTGTATTGGCTCTGATTCCTCAGCTCATGAATATAGGGTAAGAGGAAATAATGCCAAATCGAGACGTGGCTTCCGATAGCTAAAATCTCATCGAAATCTATCGAATTTTTGGCTACTAATTCCCCTTGTTTTAGTAGCTCAAGCCCTTTTTTCGCATAGGGATAGAGGGCAAGTCCTGCTTCCGAGAGCCTAACACTACGTGTATCTCGAACGAATAAAAGCTTGCCAACTTTGTTTTCTAACTGCTTTATCCGATTAGTCACTGTTGTTTGCGAGATATGCAGTAGCTCCGCTGTTCGTGAAAAGCTATGAGTATCAGCTAACGCCAGAAAGGTTTCCCAATGCTCGTAATCCATGTTCATCACCTTTGTCAACAATTGCATTATTGGCCTATTATAGCGAAATACACCCTTATACAGAAGAAAAAAATCTCGTGATCTTACCTTTATGATAATCATCGTATACCGGAATGTCGTCGTGCTCCAACACTATTAATTAAAATTGCTCAGGAAACAAAAAAAAGTCCCTAAAGCCTTGAGATTACTGGAATTCCAGCAGTGTCAAGGATCTTCAGGGATGGAAGTAGGAAATGAAATGGATTTACTACATACTTAATATACCATACAGAGCCTAGTTACGACAGGGCACATTGCTCGACAGTTTTCGGCAGGTTTCTATGCTTGTTTGAGAAAAAAATGGAGTCGATTAATACTAGACATAATTACTGAAAGTGTGTATATTTATATATTATAAAAGCATATTTATTCAATTACGACTTATAAAAATACTAACATGTTGGAGGCCCGAGAGGGAGGAACCTTATGAATATTCGTCAAGCTACAATAAAAGATTTAGACCGTATGGTTGAACTCATTAATATGTACGCAGAAAAGGGAATGATGCTGCCACGCTCCAAGCTATCCCTCTGTGAATCGCTAACCTGCTTTTCTGTTGTCGAGGATCCTGAAGCCGATCGCATCATTGCTGTTGGCGGGTTGCATATCTTATGGGAGGACTTAGCTGAGATACGTTCTCTAGTGGTGGCCCCAGATTATGCAGGAAAGGGAATTGGGAAGAAGCTGGTGGATCACTTATGTGAACGAGCTTGTGATCTAGAGATTAAGAAGGTCATGGCTTTAACGTACCAGGAGAAATTTTTTAATAGCTGCGGCTTTCAGGTTGTATCGAAGGAAACTCTTCCGCATAAGGTTTGGAAGGATTGCATCAACTGTTCTAAGTTCCCTGCCTGTGATGAAATTGCGGTGATTAAAGAGGTTATGGTTGCTCAAATTGCATCTTAGAAAAGGAACAAGGCTGTCCATGGTTTCATAAAAAACCGAGGATCAGCCTCTTTTTTTGCACAAGCAGAAGGGTCTTCCCTCGTCGATTCGCTTTGACGATAATAACAGTAGAAATTTCCTTTATTTCATAAAAAGAAATAAAAAAAGAGAAAATAAGAGAAAAATTTTCCTCTATTGCTCTAAAAAAGCCTCTAACAAGCTGTTTTTAGGGCAATAACGGTAATTTTTTCCCTTATTCCTCCTCTTTTCCACACGTTCATTGAAATATGGGAAAATGATTCCCTTATTGATCCACCAGGCCGCAACCACCAGGCTGCCTCCACCAACCGCGCCATCAACCGACCAACCAGCCCCTAACACCTGGCCTTCCCTACTTCTTGTTCAACAGGTTCTTAATCGTCCCCAACACTTTGTTATCTACTAATTCTTCAGCTTTCTTTAACAGCTCCTGCACGGTCTCAAGCAAGTCTGCTTCCCCATTCCAATGCTCGAGCAGTACATGCTTGTCCACTTCATTCATCATCCGACTCAAGGCATAAGCAGCTAAGATAATATCATCTAAAAAGCCGATAGGTCCGAGCAGTATCTCCGGCATGACATCCAAAGGAGAGAGAAAATACGCAACCACGACTCCTGCCATGGCCTTAGACTTGGTTGGTACACGTTTATCCTGAAGAAGCCGAGCAAATAAGACAAACAGATCTGGTGCAAGTAGAATGTATTTAGCTGCTGAATCGGCTTTATCACCTGTTTGCTTTTTGAGAAATTCTTCAACCTTACTTCTTAATTTATCATAGAATCTTTGGTGTTCCTTTTCTAACACAATCAACTGAGTGTTCTGACCAGCCTCTGAACGTTCACGCGGTTCCTCGGCTGATGCCGTTTCAATCTGACTCCACTCGCCATCGATCGAATTCTTCTTATCCCACTTGTTCACTTGACTGCCTCCATCCTCAAACTTAGGTTCTTACCCTCTATTTTACATGAAGATGAAAGCTTAGGCCAACTTGTCTATCCTAAAACCGCACGATCGCTTGCAAACTTCTCTCCGCGTAGGCGTTCGAATTCTTTTAGCAATCGTTCAATGGTTAGAGTCTCTTTCTGCTCAGGTCCTACATCAAGTATGATCGTCCCCTTATCCATCATGATCAAACGGTTCCCTAAGTCAATGGCTTGCTGCATATTATGGGTAACCATGAGGGTCGTCAGGCCTGCATTTTGAACAATCTCCTTCGTCAGCTGGGTGATTAGCGCTGCTCTAGCCGGGTCAAGTGCTGCTGTATGCTCATCTAGCAGAAGAACCTTGGGACTAGTGAAAGTAGCCATGAGTAGACTTAAGGCTTGTCGTTCTCCACCGGATAGAAGGCCGACCTTTGCACTGAGACGACTCTCTAAGCCTAAGTGAAGGGACTCAAGATGCCCACGGAACATTTCTCTTCGTTCTTTATTTACGCCTTTGCGAAGTCCTCTCGTTTTATTTCGAGAATAGGCCATAGCAAGATTTTCCTCAATCGTCATTGTTGGAGCTGTACCCGCCATAGGATCCTGGAATACACGTCCAATTAGAGGCGCTCGCTGATGCTCCTTTAGATGATTCACTACAGACTCATCAATTTCTACAGTTCCTTCATCAGGCTGAAGAACCCCGGAAATAATATTCATTAAAGTAGATTTTCCCGCTCCATTACTCCCTATGATCGTAACGAAATCTCCTTTTTTCAACTCCAGATTGATGTTTCCGAGGGCAATTTTTTCATCTACCGTGCCTTCATTAAAGATTTTATTAATATTCTTCATTCTAAGCATCGTCTGCTCTCCCCTCTTATTGAGCTGGATTTCTTGACTCTGTAATTTGCTTGCGTCTATCTGCTTTTTTCTTCTTCTCTTTCATACTAGAAATAATCTTCGGTGTGATAAGAGCAACAATAACGATTAAAGCCGTCATCAATTTCATATCTGATGGACTTAGACCCACCCGAAGTGCAATAGCGACCACGAGGCGGTAGATAATGGCACCACCAATAACAGCTAGAGTTGCGCGTTTAATCGAACGATTTCCGAAGATAGCCTCACCTATGATAACGGAAGCCAGACCGATAATAATCATACCAATCCCCATTGATACATCTGAGAACCCTTGGTATTGGGCCATTAAAGCACCGGATAAAGCAACTAATCCATTAGACAAAGCCAAACCAATAATAATCGTATTGTCTGTATTCGCGGAGAAGCTTCGAATCATTCTTGGATTGTCTCCAGTGGCTCTAAGCGCTAGTCCAACTTCCGTATCCAGGAACCAATCTACAACTAGTTTAATGACTACTACAAAAACAGCCATAAAAATAAGAGTAGAATATTGGGAAAAAGCCTGGGCAAAGGCACTTGTAAATGCTCCCATTTGAGACATAACCGTCTCTTCTCCAAGTAATCCGATATTCGCCTTCCCCATGATTCTTAAATTAATAGAATATAGAGCGATCATAGATAGAATACCTGAAAGCAGGGCATTAATTTTCCCCTTGGTATGAAGAATTCCTGTAAGACTACCAAAGAACAATCCTGCTAGCATCGCTACAAAGGTAGCCATAATCGGAGGATAACCGCCTACAATCATCACGGCTGCTACGGATCCGCCCGTTGTGAAACTTCCATCTACGGTTAAGTCCGGGAAGTTTAGTATTCTAAATGTTAGGTATACACCCATGGCCATAAGAGCAAAAATGATACCTGATTCAACCGATCCTAATAATGCTGGACCCATGACGAAAACCTCCTCATCCTCTATCTGAAATATAAAAATTATTATAATATAAGATGACAAATAGTTTAAGCACAAATTTTTAACACGATAGCGCTTTTTAGCTTTTATCTCATAAAGAGGACAATTTTTACTTTCATTCTAGTCCGATCACACCAAACGTTATTTCACCCGTCAACAAAAAAAGGAATTCCGAGTGGAATCCCTTTTCTCTATTCCTTCTTATACGTTGGACGAGGCATACTCATGATATTCCCTAATGTCACATAATCTGTTCCCGCCAGCCTGCCAATCGGCGCCAGCTTCTTCGTGTCTATTCTTCCCCCATCGTAAAGGGTATCATCAACATGAATATGAACGACTTCGCCTATGATAAGATCTGAGTTTGGACCATTTCCTAATTCAAGATGCTGATGCAATCGGCATTCGAAATGTACCTTTGCCTGTTGAATACGCGGTACATGAACAACTTGGCTTGGCGAGGTTGTAAGTCCTGCTTGCTCCACCTCACTGATCTCTGACGGATAGTCACAAGAGGTAACATTTACCTTATCGACATTCTGCTCATCCACCACATTGATAACGAATTCCTTGGACTCAAGAATATTACGAGCCGTATCTTTGTGAACACCTCCAGGCTTCCTCATCACCGCAACAGCTATCATCGGTGGATCCGTCGATACCACGTTAAAAAAACTATATGGAGCTGCATTCAGTACACCTTGCTCCCCTATTGAGGTAATAAAAGCAATCGGCCGTGGCAATACTCCTCCGATGAGCAGTTTGTAATTCGCTATGCGTTCATTTGTTTTTGGATTAATTTCCATACTCATCATCCTTCCATAATTGCAATTGATGAATTAAATGAAGAAAGTCCTCTGGTAAATCCGCATCAAAGCTTAAGACTTCACCCGACCTGGGATGCGGAAAAGAAAGAGAACGGGCATGCAACGCTTGTCTGCTAATCTTCTCTCTACTTCCTCCATACAGGTCATCACCCATTAAGGGATGTCCCAGATAACTCATATGTACACGGATTTGATGCGTTCTTCCCGTTTCTAGCCGCAGCCTGATATGAGTCGCTTGGTTATACCGTGCAAGAACCTCATAATGGGTAACGGCTTCTTGCCCAACGGGACTCACCATACGTTCCACGATCGATTCCCCCTTTCGGGCGATGGGGGCGTTAATCGTCCCCGAGTCATCGCTAAGCATTCCATGGACTAAGGCTTCGTAGGTCCGTCTAATCTCATGCTTCCTCTGTACAATGGCAAGCTGCTGATGCGCATATTGATTTTTCGCCACAATCAATAAGCCTGTCGTATCCTTATCTAGCCTATTAACAGCGCGGAACTTTCGGTTAAACCCCTGCTCTTGCCAATACTTGACGACCCCGTTCGCTAACGTCCCTGAAGGGTGCAACAAGGTAGGGTGAACACACTGACCAAAAGGCTTGTTCAGTACCATGATATCTTCATCTTCATAAACAATGTTTAGCGAGATGTCTTCCGGGATAATATTTTCAGACTCTTCCTCTTGCATCACGATGCTAATCGTATCCCCTGTATGAAGGGGATGATCTAAATAGGTAAAGCGACCATTCAAGAAAATGGATTTCTCTTGCTTCATCTTGACTAAGAGCTTACGAGATAACCCTTTCTTCTTACGTAGAAAGACCTTCATGGTTGATCCCTCATCCTCTTCGGTGACTAGATAGGTAACGGTAGGGATATCCATCCGCTTTTCTCCCCTTTATTTATAATTGAAAAAATCCGTAGCTATGCATATTTTCAAACCAGCTTTGAATAGCTGGATTCACTTTTTTTTCGCGATGAACGACGGCATAAGCGGTTCGCTTAGGAGGACAATTTTCCCCAAGCATCGGTACTTCTACCAGTTCTCCTCTGTTCAGTTCCTGACGTGTGGTCGACCTCGTGACTAAAGAAATACCCAACTGTTCTCGCACAAGAGAAAGAGCAAGCGATGCCTGATCAACTTGAATTCTTGGTAAGAAGTTCGGAGATAAGATTTCTTCCATCCACTCCTGAAATGGCGATCCCCAATTGATATAAATGAATGAATAATCCGCAAGCTGCTCAGGGTAAACCCCTCCTAATTGAACAACCGGATGATCGGGATGGGCCACTAATATGATCTCGTCTTCATAGAAAGGGGTAACCTCAAAACCCGGAACATGGGGCTGCATAAAAACAAAACCAATCTGGATGACTCCGTCCATTAAATACTGAATAATATCCGCTGAATGCCCTGTCTTCGTTGAGAGCGCAATGTTCGGATAGCGGATGTAAAAATCTTTAAGAACTGGCGATAAGATGTATTTCCATATGGAATCCAAACTGCCTATAGCCAATCTTGCCGAATAGATCTCCAATGCTTTTAGTTTTTGTAAACTTTCTTGTCGCAGCATAAGGATTCTTTCCGCATAGGGAAGTAAAGATAACCCGGCAGGGGTGATTTCTACTTTTCGATTATTTCGTGTGAATAAAGGCCTCCCCACGGTCTTCTCTAAGCTTTGAATCCGTGCAGTCACCGTTGATTGCACGAGATGAAGCGACTCGGCCGTTTTTGAGAAATTTTTAGTATGAGCTAAAACGACAAACGCCTGCAGCTGTTCAATGTCCATTCCATCCTTACCTCTACTATTCAAATTATCGATAATTATATTCGATACTATTCGTTGTACAGATATAAAATCCTGCCGTATCTTTAGAATAGATTGTGATCCTATAAAGAAGGTGTTTATAGTGGCTTTGAAAGTTTGGAAAATCTCCCCTCCGGGAATTAAAGTCCTTTATTTTAGTTCTTTTTTAATGAACTTAGGATTTTATGCATTAATACCTTATTTAACGCTTTATTTAACAGGAAGTTTTGCCTGGTCTATGGCTATGGCCGGAATTCTGCTCGGGGTTCGCCAGTTCTCACAACAAGGACTTACCTTTATTGGGGGGCTTGTCTCCGATCGTATAGGCTGTAAACCTACCTTAGTCATCGGCGTATTTATTCGATCTCTTGGTTTTTTAAGCTTTGCCTTTTGTACGGAGGCATGGCAATTCTTTCTCGCTGCCATTGTATCAGGTTTAGGGGGGGCATTGTTTGAACCTTCCTTCCAAGCCGCCTTTGCTAGGCTGGCTCCGGATGAACATAGAAAAGCTTTATTTTCCTTTAAGAATGTCGTAACCAACGTTGGAATCGTGGCTTCCACTTTACTTGGAAGCTTGTTAAGCTCGGTAGACTTTTTCTTTTTAGCCCTCGTAGCAGGGGCACTGTATATCGTCATTGGCTTCGTATGCCTATTCTTATTGCCTAACCTTGAGGTGGAGATCACCCAAGTCAGCTGGATGCAGGATATCCATGAGATGGTGAAGGATAAACCCTTTGTTATCTATACGATTATTCTAATAGGTTATTACTATCTCTATATGCAGCTATTTTTGACCATACCTAAACTCGCACAGACCCTAACAGGGGATTCACAAGCTGTCGCCTATATTTATGCCACGATTTCAGGTTCCGTCATTCTTTTGCAGATGCATGTTGCTAAGTATCTCGAGAAATTCACCCAACGAATGACATTAATTGGGATTGGTTCTTTACTAATGGGGACGGGACTATTTATGTTTAGCTTTTCCAACAGCTTATGGGAACTGCTTATTAATGCTTTTATCTTTGCTTTAGGAACCATGATTTCCGGACCGGTATTAATGGACGTTGTCCCTATCCTTGCACCTAGAGAAAAGCTGGCATCCTACTACGGCTTTAATGGCTATTCTTTAGCGATTGGAGGAGCTTTAAGCACCAGTCTTGGTGGATGGATCTACGATTTAGGCTTAAGCTTAAACTGGAAGGGGCTTCCTTGGATGGTCTGTCTTCTGGTTTCGCTCCTCGTCGCCTGGAGTTTGCATAACCTCGAAGGTAAGCATAGCCAAAGATTTATCGGCTCTCTAAAAAAAAGCATATAAAACATTAGAAAATCCCCCTTAACCAAAAGAAGGGGGATTGATTTTTTGGGAGTCTAGTTCAAGTGGAGTGATAGACTCAATCTCATACTCCCCTGTGTCCTCAAATTGAACATTCATGTCGTGACAAGTGAGTAAAGCATGATAAAGAGCAAATCGAAAAGTCACATCTTCTAAGGTATAAGTATAGCTTTGAGGATGCTGATCTAGTCTATTAATAACCTCTACTTCATATGTTCTCTGGCTCTTCCCCATCTTCAATGGCACCAAAAATCCCATATGCTGCAAAATAGCCCCTATTGAAAACAAACCACAATCATCGTAATCTAACGTATCCTTATCATGAAAGAGGAGTTCCCAAAGGTCTTCCGGAGTAAGTATCTGAAGATTTTCGGGCTTTTTCATTCGTACGACTGCCCCGTCCTCATGCACAAAGTAAATATGCCCTCGAAAACGGAATATTAAATCATCATATTCATGATCTCTAGAAAATAAAATGTTTTGTTTAGGTAGCAATAATCTCCAAATCTCTGCTGGAGAACGATCAAGTAGGAGCATAGAATTCATTCACCTCTAGCTCCCATTGTTCTCTAGAAAAAATGATTATATACCATAATTTTTCCCATAAATAAAACACAAAAAATGACTAAAATATTAAACTATTAACAATTATCAAATCTAAATATGATATACTTAGGTGTATAAAAAAAAATAATCCTATTGGAGTTGTGGGAAACTGGGAGGCGAACGATGAAACAGATCAAACGATTTAGAAAAGTATTGGTAGCCAATCGTGGCGAGATCGCTATTCGTATTTTTCGGGCATGTACAGAGCTTGGGATTCGTACGGTGGCGGTATACTCCGAGCAGGACAACATTGCCCTCCATCGCTTTAAGGCAGATGAAGCTTATCTCATAGGAGAAGGAAAAGGGGCAATAGAAGCTTATCTTGATATTGAAGGTATTTTAGAGGTAGCGAAGCGTCACAATGTAGATGCCATTCATCCTGGTTATGGATTCCTCTCAGAAAATGCTGAACTCGCGAAAAGATGCCATGAAGAAGGCATTGTATTCATCGGTCCGAACCCAGAGCACATCCAGATGTTCGGAGACAAAGTGGATGCTCGGACGATGGCCATTAAAGCAGGCATACCGGTTATACCTGGGACCCCCGAACCGATTCAAACCCTTCAAGAAGCGATGTTCTTTGCTAAGGAACATGGATACCCCATTATTATTAAGGCCGCTTCAGGTGGCGGTGGACGAGGAATGAGAATTGTCCGCAATCCAGACGAATTACAAGAGGCCCTTGACCGAGCAAGATCTGAAGCAAAATCAGCATTCGGGAATACAGCTGTCTATATTGAGAAGTATCTAGAGAAACCCAAGCACATTGAAGTGCAGATTCTTGCTGACCGATACGGTCACGTTGTACATCTCTTCGAAAGAGACTGCTCCATTCAACGTAGACACCAAAAGGTTGTCGAAGTAGCGCCAAGTGTCTCTCTTCCTGAGGCGTTGCGTGATGAGATTAACCAATCCGCCCTTCAATTAATGACGACAGCCGGTTACGTCAACGCCGGTACAGTAGAATACTTAGTTACACAGGATCATAAGTTCTACTTTATTGAAGTCAATCCACGAGTACAAGTTGAGCATACCATCACCGAGATGATTACAGGAATCGATATCGTTCAATCTCAGATCCGTATTGCTGAAGGCTACGCATTAAGGGATAAAGAAATAGGGATTAACAGCCAAGATGATATCGCTACACGGGGTTATGCTATCCAGTGCCGAGTCACGACAGAGGATCCTGCTCGAGGCTTCCTCCCAGAGACCGGACGTTTGCTGGCCTATCGCTCTGGTGGGGGCTTCGGTATACGATTAGATGCAGGGAATGGTTATCCCGGTGCCGTTATAACCCCACACTACGATTCTTTATTAGTAAAAGTATCTGCTTGGGCGATGCAGTACGAGCAGGCCTCTCGCAAGATGCTGCGCACTCTCAAAGAGTTTCGTATTAGAGGGGTCAAAACTAATATTCCTTTCCTTGAGAACGTCGTTCAACATTCAGATTTCCTTAGCGGAAACTATAACACCTCCTTCATTGACACCACGAATGAACTATTTGAATTTCCAAAGCGAAGAGACAGAGGGACAAAACTGCTAACTTATATCGGCCAAACGATCGTGAATGGCCATCCTGGACTCCCTAAGGGGAAGAAACCTAGCTTCTCAGCCCCTCGGATTCCAATCACTACATTTAAACAAGAATACCCAAAGGGAACGAAACAGATACTGGACCAACAGGGTCCAGCTGGACTGATTAACTGGATACAACAAGAGAATTGCCTTCTTATTACAGATACAACATTCCGTGATGCACAACAATCCCTATTTGCCACCCGAGTTAGAACCCATGACATGTTGCAGATCGCGGAAGCAACAGGGAAGTTAGCCCCGAACTTATTCTCCTTGGAGATGTGGGGAGGAGCTACCTTTGACACAACGATGAGGTTTCTCAATGAAGACCCATGGGAGAGACTTCATTTACTAAGAGAACAAATTCCAAATCTTCTTTTCCAGATGCTTTTCCGTGGAGCAAATGCTGTAGGATATACGAATTACCCGGATAATGTAATCCGCAAGTTCGTACAGTTATCTGCTGATGCTGGAATTGATGTTTTCCGCATCTTTGATAGCTTAAACTGGCTAGATGGGATGAGAGTAGCTATTGACGCGGTATTAGAAACCGGTAAAATTGCCGAAGCAACGGTTTGCTATACAGGGAATATCCTCGATCCGAAACGAGATAAGTACTCCCTTCAGTACTATATCAACTTAGCCAAGGAATTAGAGCGCACAGGAGCCCATATTCTCTGCATTAAAGATATGGCTGGTCTTCTGACACCATTCGCTGCGTATGAGTTAGTTCGCGCTCTGAAGCAAGAGATCGGGATCCCGATTCATCTTCATACTCATGATACCAGCGGCAATCAGCTTGGCACGCTATTGAAGGCTTATGAAGCGGGTGTTGATATTGTTGATGTGGCCGTAAGTTCGTTGTCAGGACTGACTTCTCAGCCCAGCTTGAATGGTCTAGTCGCTACCTTAAAGGGACAACAAAGAGAAACCGGGCTAAACGAAGACCACATGCAGAAACTCTCCGATTATTGGGAGGATGTCCGGAAGTATTATGTTGGCTTTGAGAGTGAAATGAAAGCATCAACGACTGACGTCTATCAGCATGAGATGCCAGGTGGTCAGTATACGAACTTAAACCAGCAAGCTATAGGTGTAGGCCTTGGTGACCGTTGGGATGAAGTAAAGGAAATGTATGCCACTGTTAACATGATGTTCGGTGACATTGTGAAGGTAACTCCTTCCTCTAAGGTCGTAGGAGACATGGCTCTGTTTATGGTACAAAATAATCTGACTGAACAGGACGTTTATGAAAAAGGAGATCGTCTAGATTTCCCTGAGTCCGTCGTCCAATTCTTCCAAGGATATTTGGGCCAACCGCCAGGAGGATTCCCTTCCCAATTGAGGGATATCATTCTTAAGGGGCGAGATTACTTTACTTGCCGTCCAGGTGAGCTTCTTCCTCCTGTGGACTTTGAGAAGATACGTCTGGAACTAGAAGAAAAAGTAAATCGATCTGTTACAGAATTAGATGTCATGTCTTATATCATGTACCCAAAGGTGTTCCTCGATAAAGAAAAAAATTCTAATGAATACGGTAAACTCTCTGTTCTTGATACTCCGACCTTCTTCTATGGTCTACGCTTAGGGGAAGAGATCGCCGTTGATATTGAACAAGGGAAAACTCTCGTGGTGAAACTTGTCTCGATTGGAGAGACAGCTGCTGACGGTACAAGAACCGTTTATTATGAATTGAACGGGCAGCCTCGTGAAGTGACTGTTCGGGATCTAACAGCTAAGGTATCCGTTCAAGCCAGACGTAAGGTGGATACAACAGACCCTGAGCAAATTGGAGCGACCATGCCAGGTAAAGTACTTAAGCTCATGGTAGAACCAGGAGACAAGGTAAAGAAGGGTGAACATTTGGTTGTTACGGAAGCCATGAAGATGGAAACTACGCTTCAAGCACCGTTTAATGCTGTAGTGAAGAACGTCCACGTGAAAAATGGCGAGACCATTGAAACGGGTGACCTGCTTATTGAGCTGACGAAGGCAAAATAATAGAGAGAGGACCTCCTTTTCTCATCCCTCAACTGTATGACTAAATATTGCCCTCTTGATTCAGACTAACGGAAGATGAAAGGAGGGTTAACTAGATGCCTATACAAATTAGAGGATATGATATTACGTCTTTCGACAAGAATCATGAAGAAACAGATATTTTCTTTGCTGGGATTGCTCACTTGGAGTACAACAGTAAAATAGCCGATGTGGGGTTTGAAGGGCGTCATGAAAAAGGAGTTACAGGCTTCATTGATTTTGATTTAAAGGATCCTGATCAAATTGATATCCCTCAAGTTCGGGCCCGAGCTGATGAAATACGGGACGTACTTGCTGAACACTTGCTGGAAAGCGGTTATGAAGCTGGCGAATATCGGGATGTACTAACGCTGCAAGATCACTCATAGAAGAAGGGAGGCTGAATACAGCCTCCCTTCTTTGCTTGAATTATTGAATGTCAAAAGGGTCTTCTGCCCCTCTTTCAAGTCTTCCGCTTCCTTGACCTTTATTTTTGCCCATCATCGACTGGAACTTCTCAAGGAACTGTGGAGCCATATCCATGATGCGATCATATAGATGGTTTGAACCTTCAAGGGGAATGGTTTTAATTCCGTTTTTTCCGACTACAAGAAAAGCAACAGGTGTAATAGAAACACCTCCACCACTACCACCACCGAAAGGCATTTCTTTTCCGCCCTGTTCTTTCCCTACTTCATATTCAAATTCACTTCCACCGGCCGCAAACCCAAAACCTACCTTAGAAATGGGGAGAATCACACTTCCATCCGGAGTCTCAACAGGGTCACCCACAATGGTATTTACATCCACCATTTCCTTCAAATTTTCCATTGCTGTCTGCATTAAGCCCTGAATAGGGTGTTCTGCCATATACCTTCACGCCCTTTGATTAATTTGAATAGGATTCGCACGACTGCGATAATAGAGTTCCCTATACGATATCGGAATATACAAAGAAATCGAGTATCCACCTCGGTTGTATGGTAAGCAGGAATCACATTGATCCGAGGGGTAGTACGCATGGAGATGTAATGTGTGAATATACCAATAAACGTGGTTTTCACTCCCCAGAACATGCCGGTCACCATTCCTGTCTTGGCTGCATCCCCAACCCCTACACGTGTATACCATTCAAATCTTTCACACCTAAACCGACTTAGAGTAAATTTAGCTACTTCCTGTAAGTCATGAGCTCTAAGCTTGAGACGATTTAGAAACTGTAACACTTTTCGAACCATTCTTGGAGATAGGAAAAAACCCCCTTTAGCCACTGGCGGCTCCTGGTCTTCTGCAGCAGGAAGATCAGAGGCAGTTTGAGCCTTAACAGGAGTACCTTCAAGTAAGGAAGTCAGTTTCAAAACAGGAATATCGAACTTAAAAACCACTAAACCGAACAAAAATTGGAGCTCCAGATGCATGTGATCGTTTTCTTTTGCCTTCTTGTATTCAATAATGATCTTGACATTGGTTAACAAAAAAATAATCCACAATGTCGTCCAAACGAGTAAGAACCATTTCATCCCTTTTTTTCCACCTCTTGCTTTTATTATGGACGGGATACATTGGTCTTACTCCATACCTTTTTCCATAAATGTGTTGCATTACATTTGGACATACTATCCTAATGGAGGTGTTAATAGGTGAGTGATCAAAAACGTTTGCAAGAACTCGTTGAAAAAGGCAAGAAATCCGCATTAAGCAACAAAGAGCTTATGGAGATGATCAGCTTATTAGGTCCAGAAGAAGCGATGAGAGCTGTTAAAGAAAGATAGTCCAGATACGAAAAAGAAGACAGGGCAACCCTATGGTTGCCCTGTCCGGACTATAAGCTCCAGATCCAATGGAGCTTTTCCATTATTGACGCATTCCGCTAAGTTGTTGCTCAGCGAATTGTACTAAACGCTTGGTGATTTCTCCACCAACAGAACCGTTAGCACGAGCAGTTTGTTCAGGTCCAAGTTGTACGCCAAATTCTTGAGCAATTTCATACTTCATTTGGTCAAGAGCTTGAGCTGCACCAGAAACTAACTTTTGGTTGTTGTTTGGCATTTGATTCACCTCCTCTTGTGGTGTAACCATATCGTTTCACAAAGAGATGAAAGTCATTCACCTTTAACAACTGCTAATTTATGGTAATTATTCTACCGTTAACATAATCTTTCCTACCTCAACAGCCGAACTTGGCTTAGAAAAGGGCTGTATCCTTTCTCTCCAACGCTTAGACCGATCTTCATCAAGACAGAATTCCGTAACACGATGAGTAAGCTCGTCCACGCCTGTTGCTCTCATTCCGACTTCATGAGCAAGCAAGAATTGGCTATTTCGTTCTTCCTGACCAGGAATAGGCTTGTAAATCAACATAGGTAAATGACTTGCCAAGGCTTCTGAAACAGTAAGTCCACCTGGCTTCCCAATGAGCAAATCTGCACTTTGCATCCATTCATGTATATTGTTCACGTAATCCATAATTATGACTGGATGCGGGAAAGGGTTATGTACTAAATAGTCTTCTAAATCTTTCTTTGCCTGTTGATTTGTTCCTGCCAAGACTGCCACATACAAGGGGTAAGCTACCCTTGATAACCCATTCAGTATCTCTCGGTAAGGCAACAAGCCTAAGCCTCCACCTGTTACTAAAATAAAGAGAGCATGCTGAGGTACCGAGTGCTGTTCCCTAATCTCTAATTGTTTCCTAGATTGCTCAAAAATAGGATCGATCGGAATACCTGTGACGTGAATTCTTTCTGAATCCATTCCAAAGTCTGCTATCATTTTCTTTTTCAGACTTGTTGCCCCTACAAAGTAGGCGTCGATTTCATCATGAATCCAGAAAGGGTTCACCCAGTAGTCGGTTAAAGCCGCCCCTAAACGAAAGGAATAAGAAGACTTAAGTTCAGCAAGTCCACCCAGACAGAAGGCATGGGTACTTACTACGATATCTGGACGCTCCTTTTCCAAATATGGAATCATCTTTTTTGCAATATATTTTTTCAATACGTTCTTTCCCATAAGACTCCATTCCTTATCCCGCCGATAAGCCCAACCCCATATTGGAGCTGCATGGCGAATAGCTCCCATGTAGAGCTTATTTGACAGTTTCTCTAATAAAGGGCTTACATGGGTTAAGGAGGTATCTACTTTAATATCGGCTGTAGGAACATGTCTCTTAAAACCTTTAGCTACATTCTCCGCGGCGCGATTATGGCCGGATCCGGCGATCGATTCAGAGAGAATAAGAATTTTCATAAGGGCACCTCACAAAACTTGCATTACATTTATACCCATTATGCCCTTTTTCCTCCTATTTTCCACATCTCTCCATCAGCAATTAGTTTCTTACTTTAGACGGTGGATGGTGACAATCGTATCCCTCCAGATTTTACCGAAAATGATTACAATACCTGTAACCGTAAGAGGGAGCAGAATATGCTGTCCGGGCACATTAAATTCTTGAAGAAGTGAATGGGTTAATGGATCTTCCATGACCATCGTCGCGGCGGTATAAGCTAGTACCCCTGATCCAAAATACGTTAAGATCGGATATTCATTCATCCATTTTGCTACAATACTGCTCCCCCACATTAATAAGGGCACACTAAGTAATAGTCCGAATACAATTAATCCAAAACTCCCCTTTGCTGCACCGCCAATGGCTAATACATTGTCAAGACTCATAATAAAATCTGCAATAATGATAATTTTAACAGCATCCCACGTATTCTTCCCAGATTGAATCGATGAGGCCTCTTCTTGTTGAAGGAGCAATTTAAACGCTATCCATACAAGCAATAATCCACCTATTAGTTTAATATAAGGAATGCCTAAGAGCCATGTGGCCAATGCCGTAAAGAACAATCTGAGGCCAACAGCCCCCGCCGTTCCCCATAGAATAGCTTTCTTCCTTTGTCCTGGCGGCAAGTTGCGACTGGCCATTCCAACTACCACAGCATTATCGCCACTCAGAACGAGATCAATAATAATAATATTGATAAAAGCTACAATAAACTGCCAATCCAACTTGTTATCCCCCTCTCCCGCTAAAGATATATATATTTGCCTTGTCCCTCCTTCATACATGAAAATAAAAATAAAAAAGCTACTTCTCTAAAAAGATTAGAAGTAGCTTCGACATAAATAACTCTTATCGTTCTAAGGGGGAATAATTGACCTGTAAACGGAGGCTTTCTTTATCAATTATATTTCTCTCAGCTTGATCAGAATCTAGGATAGAAAAAAGCATCCAGCCTGTAAAGACAGTTAGAAAAATTGCAAGATAGTAAATGTAATTTTTCTTGAAACGATAGCTTTCCATGGTTTGCCTCCTCAGCTGCTTTTATCCATTATGGCATAAACACTAAGGCTTCTACCTACAAATAAATCGCAAAATATCGACAATACCAAGAAGCTTTTGTCGAATCATTACTCCTTGATCATCAGGAAACGATGGTCCAAGTGCATCTTTCCCTCTTTTTTTAGTTGACTAATGATTCGACTCGCCGTTTCTCTCGTAGTTCCAACCATATTGGCTATATCCTGATGCGTCAATTCGATTTCTAATAGAAAACCTTCATCGATTCTTTTTCCTTTTTCCTTTACTAAGGCGTATAGAACACCCCATATCTTCTCTGTCATATCTTTACTCAATACGTGCGATAGGCGAGATTGAAGGGCTCTAATTTTAACGTCTAGTTCTTTAAGGAGTTTTACGGTCAGCTTAGGCTGTTGTTCAAGGAGCTGGGTAAATTGCTGGACATACATAAAGTAAAGTTCCCCATCCTCAAGTAATTCCGCTGTAGCAGGATAATCACTGCCCCCATACCAACCTACGTGAGGGAGCATATCTCCCTTGCCTAGGAGATTAACAATTTGTTCTCGGCCATCTTCCGTCGTTTTAAATACTTTAACTCTTCCCTTTTTTATAAAATAGATTACGTCACAGGGATCACTTTCATAAAACAAAACATCCCTCTTTTTTCCTTCCTTGAGGAGCATGAGGGTGGAAAGTTGGCTTAACTCATCTTCATTGCAGTGCTGAAACATCCCTATTTTTTTAAGCATTTGCTGTAATGAATTTTCGATTTCCTTCACCTCCTATACGCCATCTTACCATTTTTTCATTGTAACGCGCAGACCCTAAAAAAATAGGATTGTCATCGTCTTACTTTTTTGATATTTTAATATATATACTTTATCACACATATGCTTTTTAGTGTAAAAGTGAAAAAGATGATTGATTCATAACTTTTCACGTAGACTGATTTAAAAGAAGATAGACAGAGGGGGAAACTATAATGAGGAAGCAATGGAAACAGTTCGCAATGGGGGTTTTAGGATTCTCTTTAGCTCTATCTCTTAGTGCATGCGGAGGCGGAGGATCATCCAGCCAACCTGCTGCAACACCTGAGAAACCAGCTGAAACCACAGAAGTTAAACAATTGAAGATCGGTGTAACGCAGATTGTAGAGCACCCTGCCCTAGATGCTGCTCGTAAAGGGTTTGTTGATTATCTAAACGAGAACGGATATAAAGAAGGCGAGCAAGTCACGTACGATTTCCAGAGCGCTCAAGGAGATATGAATACAGCGACTTCTATTGCACAGAAATTTTCAGGAGATAAGGTAGATTTAATTCTAGCGATTGCGACACCAACAGCACAAGCTGCAGCTCAAGCAACGAAAGATATTCCGATTCTTATCACAGCGGTAACCGATCCAGTAGTAGCGAAGATTGTACCTGATATGGACAAGCCAGGAGCTAATGTAACAGGTACCTCAGATATGAATCCAATAAAAGAACAATTAAACTTGATTAAAGAAATCAAGCCAGATGCAAAGAAAGTCGGAGTAATCTACAATTCCGGAGAAGCGAACTCTGTTGTTCAGATTGAGCAAGCGAAAGCATTGGCTCCTGAACTAGGTCTTGAGCTTGTAGAGCGTGCTGTCACCAACAGTTCTGAAGTAAAGCAAGCCGCTGAATCATTCTCTGGAATTGACGCTTTTTACGTGCCAACTGATAATACCGTTGTGTCTGCTCTTGATACCGTGTTAATGGTTGCTGAGCAGCTTAAGCTTCCAGTTGTGGCTGGTGAAGGTGAATCCGTTAAAAATGGGGCTCTTGTCACTTATGGTATCGACTACTATGAGTTAGGTAGACAAACAGGGGAAATGGCAGTAAGAGTACTAAATGGGGAAGCCAAACCAGCAGACATGGCCATTGAAACGCAGAAGAACCTTCAATTATTCGTAAATAAAAAAGCTGCAGAACGCTTTGGCATCACCCTCCCTCAGAAGATGTTGGACGATGCGGATGAAGTTATTGAGTAAAAAGTCCCAGAACGCAGTAGAGGTTCCCTTAGGGAACCTCTTATTATTACAATTTACCCTAGCGAAGATTGTCTAAAAGTGTTCACTCTCTTTCCTTACTTTTTATTATACAATAGGTAATAATCTTTAGATCCAACTCTTAACCGCATGAATAAAGGAGAGATTTTTTGTGGACCGTGTCAAATACAACACGTTGATCCCTGCCAGAATTTATATTGGAAGTGAGAATGATGCACAAGACATGGTCGACATTGCTCAATGTGACGTCATCATCGATTTGCGAGAAGAAGCTACTCGTCCATCCTTTTCCAGTGAGAATTCTAGGTGGATACATATCCCCTTGAAGGACCATATTACAGGTCAGGAAGCGCTGGTAAGAGAAGCGATTCGCACCGTTACAGAGCTCTATCATCAAGATAAAAAGATTGGGATTCATTGTGCTTCAGGTGTATGCAGAACAGCGACAATAGCTATTGGCGTCCTCATTGAGCTTAAAATTTGCAAAAAAATGAAGGAAGCGTTAGAATTTGTAGAGATGAGCCGTAAACAAACCGCTCTTCATCCAAGCTTAAAAAAGACCTTGCAAAATCTATACAAATAACGATAAGCCGGGGTGCAAACCCGGTTTTTATTTTGGCTATCCTTAAATCACCAAATGACAAAGATAGACGACTTACAGAGTTATGGCTATAATATCAATATGAATTTTCGGAAAGGGGGACTAACAATGTCCTATCTTCCATCTAAAGATAAAAAAGAATCTTATGTAAGAGATCTATTTAATACGATCTCTACAGGCTATGATCGTACAAACCGAATGATGAGTATGGGACAGGACGAGAGATGGCGACGTATGGTTGTCGCGCGCTCCGAAGCCAGCAAGGGAGATCACATTCTTGATGTTTGCTGCGGAACAGCCAAGCTCTCCATGCAACTTGCTACGTCGGTTGGACCAGAAGGAAGAGTAACTGGCCTTGATTTCTCAGAAAACATGATTGAGGTTGGGAAGCAGAACATTCTCTCTCACCCCCATAAAGACATCATTACTCTTATCCAAGGAAATGCCATGAGTCTCCCCTTTGAAGATAACCAGTTTGATGCGGTTACCGTCGCTTGGGGACTGCGCAACGTCCCGGATATAGAGGTAGCCATCTCGGAGATGGTTCGTGTCCTTAAACCAGGCGGAAAACTCGTATCCCTAGATATGTCTAAGCCCAATGCTCCTGTCTTCAAACAAGTCTACTGGCTCTACTTTGAAAAGATTGTCCCCGTCATGGGGCAGTTTGGAGCAGGCAAAGCTAATGCCTACCACTATTTCTACGAATCAGCTAAAGAATTTCCTGACGCAAGGAAACTAACAAGCCTGTTTGCCAAGAAGGGACTTCAAGAAACGAAGTTTAAGGATTTAATGGGCGGTACATTGGCGATTGTAGAGGGACGTAAATAGGGGCGTCGTGTTTCCTGTGTGCCCAGCAGGCGGTCTTAGAGAAATCGAAAACCGCCTTGTTCGGGTTCATTAAAAGGGAACTTCTCGTGCCATTATAACCCCACATATACCACTTACCACTTAAAATAACTGCGTGATCACCTGCACGATGATGGGCCCCAAGATGACGATAAACAATGTAGGAAAGATCAGCAGAACCATGGGAATCATCATCTTGATGGGTGCTTTCATCGCTTTTTCTCTTGCCGCTTGCCTTCTTTGTTCTCTTAGCCTTCTGGTTTGAGCACGTAATACCTTGGTCATGCCAATTCCGAATTGGTCTGCTTGAATTAAGGCACTCATCACACTTTGAAAAGGTTCCGAAGGCACTCGATCACGAAGACTAGTGAAGGCATCCCGCCTTGACTTCCCTAATTTCATCTCATCCAACGCTTGCAAGATTTCTTTAGATAACGGTCCCTCCATTCTCTTACTTACTTTATATAGTGCCCCATCTAATCCCATACCTGCTTCAAGGGAAACGCCCACCATATCAAAAAAATCCGACAAACTCTTCTCAATAGCTAGGATGCGCTGCTTTCTTTTGTCAACGATATATAAAAAAGGATAGAAAAATCCCAAGGCAGCCGTCAAAAAGGAATAGATCATTACTTTTCCCATCGAGTCATTCGTGTAAGTAAAAAAAGCTAAGGAACCTACAAGCAATACACCAAAGAGAATGAACTGTATCAAACGGTAATCAACAGCAGTCCACTGAAAAGGACTTCCCGCTTCCTGCAACCTTTTTTCAAGGGCCATGGTTGCCTTTGACGGCATCTGATCCGAAAGCGTACGTCTTAATGCAAACCAGATGGGTTGGATCACTCTTTCCCGAAGGGACTTCTCTTCCGTTTGAACAGGCGTTAAATCAGCAGGCTCCTCGACCCCAATTAGAGGAAGCAGGCGACGTTCGACTCTTAACCTTGATCGAAGAAGATAGTGCAGCAGACCTGCAATAATAAGAGTAAAAAAACCAAAACTTCCTATAAGGAACAAGAATTTACTCATCGTTACACCTCAATTTTCATCATTTTTTGGATAACGATCCATCCAATTGCTCCTGATACTAAGCCATACAAAATAAATCCCCAACCAATCGGGTGTGTTAGCATGGGTGTAAAATAGTCATGATTCGTTCCATACAAAAAGACAGCCAACGCAATAGGCAGTATCGTAATTACCCACGCTGAAGCCCGCCCTTGTGCAGTTAATGTCCTCGATTCTTCCTTCATCCTTACCCGTTCCTGAATCGTTTCTTGTATGGACTCCAAAATCTCAGCTAGATTTCCTCCTGTGGAACGTTGAATTAACATAGCCATGAGGACCATCTCCAAATCTGGGTTGGGTAGCCGCTCCGTTAGTCTTTTCAATGCGTCATCCACTGAAACTCCAAAATTGATTTCTCTTAGAGTTCGGGCAAATTCAGGTCCTAAAGGATCAGGTATTTCCTTAGAGATCATTTGTAAGGCTTGCATAAAGCTAAAACCTGCACGAAGGGAAGTAGCCATTGAACCTAAAGCCGGTGGCAATTGGGTTAAGCAGCGCTGTAGTCTTTTTTCTTTTCTTCTCTTCAACTCGATATTCGGGATCATGTAGCCAACCCATAACATCAGGAGAGCAATCCATCCTCCCCATTCTAGTCCTAGAGCAATGAGAGAAGAAAACCCGATTCCCGAAACTACTTTTACGATGACGAATTCCTCTGCCTTTAGAGGGACTCCTGATTGCTCAAGCTCACGCTCAAAGCGGAGAACGAATGACCTGCCCTCTATCATTTTACTCATCACAGAAAGGATCTGGGCTCCTATTTTTTGCTTTGGCATGCCCTCCTTTTTCGGTTCATCTGTTACGATCATGGTAGAGGAATAAGGTAGAAATTTCTCTAACCGATCCACCACCCAGAGACGTCTCTTACGAATAAGTAAACCAATTGCAGCGAAAAGCACCGTAATGGATACAAAGAAGATGGTGAATAGTATAAAGATCATGAAGACCACCCCTCGCGAAACCATTCTGATGGAAGAGCAATCCCTAGCTCTTCCAATTTTTCTGCGCAATAAGGACGTATACCTGTAGCTGTAAATTTTCCTTGTACCTTATTCTCCTGAGACATGCCTGTTTGTTTAAAAACAAACAAATCTTGAAGAACAATCGTTTCCCCTTCAAGTCCAAGAACCTCGGTAATATGGGTAATCTTCCTACTGCCGTCTTTTAATCTAGATTGTTGAATAATCAGATCTATGGCGCCTGCCATTTGTTCCCGAATCGCCTTTACCGGCAATTCCACCCCACCCATAAGAACCATCGTTTCGAGACGAGACAACATATCTCGCGGAGAGTTAGAGTGACCCGTTGCTAGAGAACCATCATGTCCCGTGTTCATGGCTTGCAACATATCAAGCGCCTCGGCTCCCCGAACCTCCCCGATCACCACTCTTTCCGGTCTCATCCTAAGGGCATTGCGCACCAAGTCACGCATGGATATGGCACCTTTCCCCTCGATATTGGCTGGACGAGTTTCGAGGGATACCACATGCTCTTGAGAAAGTTTTAACTCCGCTGCGTCTTCAATCGTAATAATTCTTTCATCTTCAGGAATAAAAGAAGATAAGACATTAAGAGTACTTGTTTTTCCTGATCCTGTACCCCCACTGATAAAAATATTTAACCGCGCTTTCACGCATGCATCTAGAAAATCTGCCATTTCTTTACTTAAGGTTCCAAATCGGATTAAGTCATTAATTTCTAAAGGCTTCTGAGAAAACTTCCTGATGGTAATCGTAGGGCCGTTCAAGGCGAGGGGAGGGATAATGGCATTCACCCTTGATCCATCAGGTAGCCGAGCATCCACCATTGGTGAATTTTCATCGATTCGTCTCCCCAGCGGAGAAACAATTTTTTCAATGACTTGCAGCACATGCTCCTGATCTCGAAAAAAGGCTTCGCTTTTAACTAGTCTACCTTTTTTCTCTACATAGATTTGATAAGCTCCATTTACCATGATCTCAGAAATATCTGGGTCAGATAATAGGGGGGTAATGGGTCCATAGCCCGTAAGTTCGTGGATAATCGTATTGATCAGTTTTTGTTTTTCTTCAAAAATTAGGGGCTCGCTCTTCTCTAAAAAAGTCTCTGCTAATTTTGAGATAAGAACCGTTAATTCTTCTTCTGGAGCATTCGGATGCTTCTTCAATTCTTCTACAATATAGGTTCTTAGTTTCACTTTCTGATCAGGCTCTTTGGGTATCTCCCTTATAGAAACAACAGGTCCATTGCTAGGTTGTAGAGGATAGATGTCTTTTTTACTATGCTGTTCATTAATCCTTTTGAGAAGTGACATAGGTTCTCCTCCCTATTTTTTTCTTGAAGGTATTTTCTTGAACCATTTTGCAAAAACAGATGAACTTGGAGCCTTTTCTCTTAATTTCACACCTTGCAATTGAGCAGCCAAAGAGAAGAAACTCCTAGAAATCTCTAACCGAGGATGAGAAAGGACAAAAGGAATACCTTGATTAACAGAGGGAACAACCACATTCCCACTGCTTGGAATGCGTAGATAAATAGGTTCTCCTAAAACCTGCTCTACTGTATCTAACCTTAATCCCTTCACTTTCGTATCTCGATTTAAAATCACTTTCACTCGATCTTTCAATCCTAATGATTCCAAGGTTTGCATACATAGCTTTGTATTCTTTAATGTAGGCAGCTCCATGGAAGTAACAAGGAGGATCTCCGTTGAGCTTTCGAGAGCAACAAGTCCTGTTTCGAGAAGGGAAGGCGGAGTATCTATAATCACGATATCGTAGACGGATTGAAGAGCTTCAATGGTTTGTTTCATATGATCACCCGTAATCACTTCCGCGAACTCTGGTCGGATAGGAGCAGCTAGCAGGTGTACCCCTGAGTGGTGATGAGTCATATACTTATCAATACTCTCTTCCCATTTGTCGTTCTGTTCTTTGACTAATTCGTAGCTCGTCCGCTTAGGCTGCTCATCAAACATAATAGCAATATCACCAAACTGAAGGTCAGCATCGACGACAGCTACCTTTAAGTTATATTTCGCAAAAGCCACCGCGAGATTAACCGCTATCGTTGTTTTCCCAACTCCGCCCTTCGTACCACAAATCGTCATGACTCTCCCTAACTTTTTCTCATGTAGAGGATAAGGAGCTTGCGAGGACTTCTTCAATTGAAGACGATACTTCGCTTCCTGAACGGCAGTAACCAATTCCATTTCTTGCACAGGTAACCCTATGGAATCTGTTGCCCCTGCTTTCATGGCGCGTTTCAGATCTAATTTATCTTTCGGAACAAGGAGAATAATAAATAATAGGGGATGATAGATGGAAAGCTGCTTGCATACTTCATAAATATCATAGTGAGCTCCCTCGTGGAGGAAGAGTATGGTTTCCTCCGAAGGAGAAATAGCTGTGGAAAGGGAGTCGACGTTCGAATACCACTGTAAGGTATCCCCCATATGTCTTACAACAGAGGAAACAGAAGGGAGTAGAGATGGATGTTCTGATAAGCCAAACCATTTTAAACTCATCTTATTTTCTCTCCCCTTCCACTAGCTCTTCAAATTTTTGGAGAATCGGTGCAGCCGTTGATGAGTCCTCAGGATGGCGGAGCATAAGATGAAGAGCTAATCCGGTTTGGGTAGCTAATCCTAGGGAAACACCTTCTTCAGGGGAGACTTCCAGCGTAACCGTTTGATACTCCTTCACTTGCTCCTTGTGAACACTCCACGCTACGGCGTTCCCAGCTCTCAAGACCTTCACGTTCTCTAGAAGGAGGAATGCTTTAGAAAGTGCCTCTTTGTTTGGCGGAGTCACAAGGATTACATCAACCATACTACCAGGAACGAGAAAGCCGGATACTCCTTTTACCTCATCTACACTTATCGAGACGGCACGCTTGCCAGGTTGAATTTCTACTTCTAAGGAAGTATTAATCTTTGCTTCCGGCTCGGCCACAGGAAGTTCTTCTCCTTGTGGGGCTTCTACCACAGGTGTCATTGTCTCGGTAGGTGCAGGCGGCAATAGAAGGAGATACAGACTTCCTGAAGCCAACATCCCAAAGATTACAGCCCATATCCAAATGGTTTTTGTTTTCATCCGTCTCTCTCCTGATGCTCTAGTTTACTCTACCAATTTGTATCCATAGGCCCCATAGGATGAACCCGCTGAGACTATTGGACCAGATATCGTCTTTTCTATAAATCGACCGACTACTTCCGCCCCTTGATTGTTATCACTAACCGATTCAATAAAAAAGAAGGCAAAACCAACCACACGAACCTGTTTAATTTGGTTTTGCTGCGTTACCACAGGCTGATAAACAGGGATAAGCCCTATTCTTGGACAATTCACTGGATAATCCGTGTAAGTAGCCCCTGGATAAGGACAAGAGGAGATCCGATGCTCAATGGCTCGTTTGGTAGGATTGGCAATCTGTCCAGTCTCCGTGTTCAGAACATCATAAACGCTAAGCTCTCCGTCAAACCCTTGCTGTAAATCTCTCTCGTAGTTACTAGCTCCTGAACCTGTAAGCGCTAGAGCGCCAAAGTTTCCTGTATCTGCTGTTCCCACTTTTAACTTGGCCTGCTGTCCAAAGGTTAAAGGGGTCCCCGCATTAACTCCAAGGGGGATGGCCCCCACCCCTGCACCGATTGGACCGAACTTAATTTTGGCTGTAGCATGGATCGTGTTGTCCGAAAAACCTAATACCTTCGAAAAAGTTGCAAGCACTTCTTTCGACGATCCTCCTGCTAGGGACATGTCAGTACGGTCAAAAGTTAAGGTTAAGTCAGACGCTTCTACCCCATTTCCTTGAGCAACATGTTCTGCAGCACGCTGGCCCAGATCCGGTCTACTGGGATAATCCATCGCTCCAGCTAAAACAGCGGAATCGACAGCCTTTTGAAGTCTTGATTTTTCAAGATAAATCACGCCTATATCTAACACTAATGCAGTCATGCCTAATAATAACGTCATCACCATCGCCACGATGATGACAACCGTACCTTTTTCTGAACGCAGTAAGTTCATCATGTTATTCCACCCTCATCACTGTTTTCGTTGTGATCGTATAGGGACTTTGAAAAACCGTTTTAGTTATGGGTGAAATAAAATCAATAGGATAGGATATCGTCACTGTAGCGTATACTCCACGTGTTCGGTTTGCTTGAGCTGGTGTAACGGAAAAAGAAAGTTTAGATGACTGTAAACCGGGAGTTCCACTAAGGATCATCTGGCTAACTTCTGCATCCGTCTTTCCCACGCTTGCGGCCCGTGCAGCTTCACGTCCCGCATGATCAAGCATTAAATTGGTATGAAGAACGAGTCCAAAATCAAGGATGCCAATAAGGAGAATAAGCAAGATCGGTAAGCATAATGCCAACTCCACAGTAGACTGCCCCTTATTGGATCGCATTACCTTACACCCCAGGCGTACACAGCAGGTATGCGTCGTTCTTTGATATCCTTCCACACTGAAATGACCAGTGCAATGATTATGATTAGGTCGGTCATAAGACATCGACTCCTTGATGATAGAAGAGAACCCCGCGGGGGCGGGGTGGTTGCAATAATTAAAAATAGTTTTTTATGGTGTTGGTGTTGTTGTTGTCGGGCTAACTTGTCCTGCAATGTTAGCGAATGCGTCAGTTATAGCCGTACCTAATGGACTAGCAGTAATTAAAGCTAGTATCCCAACAATAACCCCCAAAATTAACGCATACTCCGTCATACCCTGACCTTTTTCCTCTTTGAACAAACGTGTTAGATGTTTCAACATAATGTCTCCTCCTCTAATTGTTGTGGAACAACCCTTAAAGTCCCGAAGGAGATGGCATCTACTTATGTAAAGTAGGCTTACATCTTCGGCAACTGGCTGGCCTAGCCATTCGTGCTTTAGCCCCTTTAGTTTTGCGTCCTTGAGTTTCCTCAAGTTTGCCCTTTCGGTTGTTTATGTCTCTATCTTAGTGGGAAATACGGCTATTTATAATCCGACAAAGTTCCTGTTATTTTTACAATGTTTGACATTGGAATTCCAACTATTTACCTAGATGGTAAATTAGATATATGATTCCAGTTCTATTTCTCTCGAAAGTCTGACAGAATTATGAACTTGTGCTTTATCTTATTTTCCATTATGGTAGAAAAAATTAGAATCTGGATGTGATGAAAGTGAAGATTCAATCTTTTCACTATACCAAGCGAAATACGGAACAAAATTTAACAATAGAACTCGAAACAGCTTTTACTTTTGCTAGGAGATTTTTCGGGCTAATGGGAAGGGGAACAATCCAGCGTGGAATATTATTCAATAGAACCAAACAAGTACATATGTTTTTCATGCGGTTCCCTATCGATGTTTACTTTCTAAACCAAGAAGGTGTAGTTATTCGGATAGTAAAAGACTTAAGACCTTGGCGGATCAGCCCCTATGTGAAGGAAGCTTATTATGTCATTGAATTACAGGTAGGGCATCCATATCTCCTAGAGATCGGGGATGTTTTTCAAGTAAGTTGAGGATGGATATTTGCAAAAATACTTTATTTATTTGCAACCTCTTATATTTTATTTGCAATCTGTTCACACCCATAAAACCCCCTCTACTTCAAGAGCTGTTTTTTGACGTTTTTATATATATAATGTGACTTAAATAAGAACTTTTACAGGAGGAAAGAATGGATGCATAAAATCGCCTTATCCATTATTGCTGGCTTCATTCTCATCTATCTTCAGTCACTAATGGTCATGAAGTTGAATGGTTATTCGTCCATTGAGTTTAATAATCTCTCTATATTATTCTCCTTATGGGCCGTGAACGTGATTATGGTATATAGTTTATTATTCAATTTAAAGAAACCAATACTCGAATCGGAAAATCAAGCTTAGCTACCGACTTTCTTCCGTTCTTCCAAAACCAGTAGACAACCATAACAAAACAGCCCCCGCTATTATCACGCGAGGGCTGTTTCCATTATCCTTACTTCTTCTCTGCAATTTCCTCGATTAGTTGTTGGACAAAGTCATGAAGTGCCATCGTACCTAGGTCACCCTGATCTCTCTTACGCACAGCCACTTGTCCATTTTCTGCTTCAGCTTTCCCGATTACTGCCATATATGGCATCTTCTCTAGCTGAGCTTGTCTAATCTTATATCCAATTTTCTCGTTACGATTATCGAGTTCTACACGGATGCCAACTCGCTTCAACTTTTGTACGACTTCTTCCGCATATCCGGCTAAATCGTTGCTAATGGTTAAGACCTTCACTTGAGTTGGAGATATCCAAAGCGGGAACTTGCCTTCGTAAACTTCAATCAAGTAAGCCGTTAGACGTTCCATTGTAGAAAGAATACCACGGTGAATAACAACTGGACGATGTGGTTTGTCATCATCTCCAATGTACTCAAGCTGGAATCTCTCTGGAAGTAAGAAGTCTAATTGAGCTGTTGATAGCGTTTCGTCTTTACCAATGGCTGTCTTTACCATAACGTCAAGCTTCGGGCCGTAGAAAGCTGCTTCCCCTTCTACTTCCTTATACGGCAGACCAAGGTTATCCATCGCATTCTTCAGCATAGATTGAGCCATTTCCCATAGTTCGTCATTTTGGACGTACTTTTCCTTATCCTCTGGATCACGATATGACAAACGGAACCAGTAATCCGTGATATTCAAATCCTTATAAGCTTGTTGGATTAATTGAACAACACGACTGAATTCCTCTTGAATTTGATCTGGACGACAGAAGATATGGGCATCATTGAGTGTCATAGCGCGAACACGCTGTAAACCGGAAACGGCACCAGACGCTTCATAGCGGTGCATCGTACCAAGCTCGGCAATTCGGATAGGCAAGTCGCGATAGCTATGCTTCTCCGATTTATACACCATCATATGGTGCGGACAGTTCATCGGACGTAGAACGAACATTTCGTTGTCCATTTCCATTGGCGGGAACATATCTTCTTGGTAATGCTCCCAGTGACCGGACGTCTTATACAAGTCAACATTCGCAATAACTGGAGTATAGACGTGATCATAACCGAGACTTTCTTCTAAATCTACAATATATCGCTCAAGCGTGCGGCGGATCTTCGCTCCATTAGGCAACCATAATGGCAATCCAGGACCGATCTCCGGAGTTGCTGAGAAGATCTTCATTTCTTTACCGATTCGACGATGATCGCGACGACGTGCTTGCTCTAAGCGATCAAGATACTCGGCTAATTGCTCCTTTTTCGGCCAAGCTGTACCATAGATTCGGGTGAGAGAATCATTCTTTGCATCCCCACGCCAGTAAGCAGCTGACAACGACATAAGCTTAAATACTTTGAGGTATCCAGTCGATGGAACATGCGGTCCACGGCATAAGTCCGTAAAATCCCCCTGTGTATAAAGCGTTAATGTTGTCTCCTCGGGTAAATCATTAATGATTTCGACCTTGTACTTATCCTCGCGTTCTTGGAAGTATTGGAGAGCCTCATTGCGAGAAATTTCTTTTCTTTCAATCTTCAAATTCTCTTTTATGATACTTTGCATTTCTTTCTCAATCTGATCAAACTCCTCAGAAGAGAAGGTTCTCCCAGACATATCATAATAGAACCCGTCTTCGATCACAGGACCGATTGCTAGCTTAACTCCTGGCCAGAGTCGCTGAATCGCTTGAGCCATTAAGTGTGCCGTTGAATGTCGAAGAACTTCAAGTCCTTCTGCATCCTCTGCTGTAAACAACTGTATATGACAGTCTTCTGTAATCGGAGTTGTCAATTCAACCAACGTTCCATTGATACTTCCCACTACAGATTCCTTTTTTAACTTGGAAGAAATCTGGCCTGCTAGGTCACGCAAATTAATGCCAGCCTCGACCTCGCGCACACTGCCGTCCTTCAGTTCAATCTTTACCATAGACATGCTTGTACACCTCTTTTTTCTCTTTTCATCATTATTTCATAATACCGGAAAAAACAAGTAAAAGCTACCTTCACTTCAAAGACAAATACATTGGTAAGCTCTTCTTTTTAAGCTATAATATTACTTGCTCAAATAAGTTGCCGGAGGCATCTCAAATGACTGCAGAGGAACTACTAAGGGAATTAGCGAGTAAACGTCTTTTTGCAAGTCCGGAAGAGAAAAGAAGACTCGTTGCTACATTAGCTGAAAAAACAGGGCTTCTTCCTTACTCGATTCCCCTAATCCTGATTACGGGAACCTGTGGGAAAGGATCTACCACTTTATTTCTATCCTCCATTCTAGAGTCTCATGGGTTTCGAGTAGGTTTAATACAGAGTCCCCATTTATCTTCCTTTAATGAAAGGATTCAGATCAATAGAAAAGCAATGTCTGAGAGAGTCATTTTAGGCAAAATAAATGAACTTCTACCTTCCTTCCTCGAATCTGTAGAACCAACGGAGAGCCATTCGTTAGGTGCCTTAAACTATAATCAGGTTTTTCTTATGACAGGACTTCACCTTTTCTTACAAGAGAAACTAGACTTTGTCTTAGTGGAGACGGGAATAGGCGGCTACAATGATCCGAGTTCTTTTTTTACTCCCATTGTATCGATCATTACGAATGTCTTTAAAGATCATGAAGCGGTTCTCGGGCATTCGTTTGAACAGATCGCGTATGACAAATCCGGCGTCATAAAAGATCATGTTCCCGTTATTACAGGGACAAGCGTTCCCGAAGCCTTAGAAGTGTTAAAAGTGGAAGCACAAAAGAAAAAGGCTCCACTGTACTGCTTAGGTGAGGATTTCTCCACCGAAAAAGAAAACTATATGGAAAAAGGGCTAATACTCCCCTATCAACTTCGTGTTGCAGGAGAGTTTCAATGGAGCAACTCCGCCTTAGCCATTAAATGCAGTCTTCTTCTACACGAGATGGGGTTTCCTCTTAAACAAGATAAAATAATGGAAGCACTTCTTCATACTCAGCTGCCTGGACGGTTTCAAATTGTCAAAGAGTCTCCGCTTACCGTCATAGACGGGGCGCATAACGAAGAGGAGATCAGACGTTTTTGTGAAACTGTTCGCAAATTTGGATGTGAGACTCATTATTTTATTCTGGGTTTTTCACAAGATAAGAGGATCGAAGACATGATGCAAAATTTTGAAGGAATAAGGGCCGTCTTTTTATTTGCTCCACACAGCAATATAATTAGACTAAAGGATCCACAAGAATTAGCCGATTATTGTCACAGAAACCAAATGCATGCCCTTACTTTTCCGACTCTTGAACAAGCGTATGCTTATGCCTTGTCAAAGGCCACAATCTCGGACGGAATATTCTTCACTGGATCAATGTTTATGGCTGGAGATGCCATTCAATTGCTCCCAAGTGATTTATAAAATCGGTCCATAATAGGAAAGATAACCATTAAGATTCATTGTTACGGAGGAATATATGCAACAATCACCTATTGATCCATCTTCCATCATCTTATTTGGAGCCACCGGAGACCTCGCAAAGAGGAAATTATATCCAGCTCTCTACAGTCTCTATCGACGTGGAATGCTGCCTGAGAAATTCAGCGTGATCGGTGTTGCCAGAAAAGACTGGACAAACGAGATGTTCCGCGAACATGTATGGCAATCCCTGAAGCAATTTGGTCGGTATAAAGAAGATCAAGAAGAAACCTGGGAGCAATTTTCCAAGCATCTCGATTACGTTAGTGTTGATCTCCAGAATTCCGAAAGCTACGCCAAATTAAGAGTGTCCTTAACGGAAGCCGAAGCTAGATTTATGATACCAGGCAACCGAGTCTTTTACTTAGCGATCTCTCCTGAGTTATTCGGTACCGTCTCCTTTAATCTAAAGGACAGCAACCTCTTAGAAACGGACGGATGGAAGCGACTTGTGATAGAAAAGCCTTTTGGCCAGGACTATCGCTCAGCAAACGAACTGAATGATAAGATTCGATCCGTGTTCCGTGAAGAAGAAATCTACAGGATTGACCATTACCTTGGAAAAGAAATGATTCAAAATATTGAAGTCATTCGATTTGCCAATTCTTTCTTTGAACCATTATGGAACAATAATTACATTGCCAATGTCCAAATTACCTCGAGTGAGACCGTAGGGGTGGAAGAGCGAGGAGGATACTACGAAAAGTCTGGCGCTTTACGAGACATGGTACAAAACCACATGCTTCAAATGGTTACGATGATCGCGATGGAGCCGCCCAGCCGCCTTGAAACAGAAGCCATCCGTGATGAAAAAGTAAAAGTACTTCGTTCTCTTCGGAGATTTCCTGTCGATGAGGTGAAAGACTACGTCATCCGTGGACAGTATGATCGGGGCATCATTGCCGGAAAAGAAGTGAGTGGATATCGAGAAGAGCCAGGTGTAGCTCCTCTTTCCTCAACCGAAACCTTCGTTTCCGCCAAATTATATATCGATAATTTCCGTTGGGCCGGCGTTCCCTTCTACATTCGCACAGGAAAAAGGATGCCTAATAAATCCACCGAAATCATTATTCAGTTTAAGACATTGCCTAAGAACCTCTATTTCAACAAGCATGGCAATTTAGAGCCTAATTTGTTAAGTATCAGAATACACCCTCAAGAAGGTATTTATTTTAAAATGAACGTTAAAAAGCCAGGAACCGATGGCGTGGTCTCTCCGATTCCTCTTGATTTCTGCCAGAACTGCGAAGCGGGAATCAATTCACCTGAGGCTTATGAGCGATTGTTGCACGATTGTCTTGAAGGAGATTCTACCTATTTTACCCGTTGGGACGAGGTTTCGTTGGCTTGGAAGTTTGTTGATCCGATCTCCGCTGCCTTTCAACAAGGAAAAACAGAGATTCATTCGTACGCAGCAGGAACGTGGGGACCTCAAGCTTCTACCGAGATGCTCGGACAAGATGGCTTCCGCTGGTGGCCTGTGTACGGACAGGAAGAATTAAATACTGAGCATGAAGCCTACTTTGTGAGATCCTAGAATAAGAAGAAGGGTGCCCCTTTGGGACACCCTCTTCTCTTTTATTTATACGCTGAGCACAAACCACACGCCTGCTGCGATCAATAATCCCCCTAAAACTAGAAAGCCCATCATGATATAGTATAAGGGCTTGTTGTTTCTCCTTCTCCTAAAAAACTCATCCACGCTGCTCTTCCCCTTCTCTACTTGGCCGTGGTGGTCTTGGGCCAAAGTATTGATAATAATCAACTTTTATATTCCCGTTGAATAACTTTCTCTTTTTGCTAGCCCGCTTGCCGAATAACTCTTCAAATTTCTCATTAGACGTAATAACATAATAGGACCAGGTATCAAGCGCTTGGAATACTTGTCCCATTTCGCGATATAATCTCTCTACTTCCTTTTCTTCCCCTAGCCGTTCCCCATAAGGTGGATTACAAATAATCTTTCCGTATTTCTTCTTCGATCTAAGTTCAGATACCGACATCCGCTGGAAGTGGATATGCTCACTTACCATCGCTTCCTCAGCATTAGTGCGGGCAATCTGTAGAACTTCGTCGTCATAGTCTGTACCTATAATCTGAAGCGGTTGATCGTATCGGGCAAGATCATGGGTCTCCTTCCTAGCCTCTCTCCAAATTTCTTTTGGGATGACCGGCCAATTCTCAGAAGCAAATTCTCGGTTCATTCCCGGTGCAATATTTTGTCCGATTAGAGCCGCTTCAATAGGAATAGTACCGGACCCACAAAATGGATCAATCAGTACACTATCCGGCTTCCAACGAGAAAGAAGGATGAGAGCCGCTGCCATGGTTTCTTTTAACGGGGCTCCCCCAATTAAAGTTCGGTACCCTCTTTTATGTAGTGCTGTCCCACTTGTATCGATGGTTAGAGTAGCAACATCTTTAAGGACAGACACTTCTATTCGATATAGAGGACCACTTTCCTCAAACCATTCTTTCTTGTACTTTTGCTTCATATGCTCAACAATGGCCTTCTTCACGATGGCTTGGCAATCCGATATGGAAAACAACGTTGATTTTACCGATTTCCCATCTACGGGAAATTCGGCATTTTCCGGTAACCAGTCAGACCATGGTAAGGCTTTTGTTTTTTCAAAAAGCTCGTCAAATGTTCTCGCTTCAAATTCCCCGATCTTAAGCCGTATTCGATCCGCCGTACGAAGCCACAAATTCGCCTTCGGAATGGCTTCAATCCCCGCCTTGAAGGTAACTTTCCCATTTTCCACTACAGCATTTTCATATCCTAGGGCTTTAACTTCCTCCCCCACAACGGACTCCAGACCAAAAGTGGAAGTGGCGATAAGTTCCACTACCTGATTACTCGACATACCTTTCTCTCCTATCCTAAACATAATGAAAACATTATACTATTAGTCATAACCGTTTCCAAACGAAAGCGTACAAGATATACTGTTTAAGTTAACTTTTTTTAACAGAAAGGTGGAACAGCATGAAGACCGCTTATATTAACGTAAACGTCGCAACCGTCTGGACCAAGCCGGATCTTCCCCGCGAGCTGGATTACACAGCCACAACGTCTCCAACCGATATCCCAGCATGGTTATCCGGACTTACTCACCAGGATCGCATCTGGTTCATTGATGAAAATATTCTTCAAACCCAAGTACTGCTAGGTACTCAGGTACTGATTACAGAAGAATCCGGAGACTGGAGTCACATTCTGATTCCAGACCAATATACCCCAAAGAATGAAACTGGTTATCCGGGATGGGTTCCAACTCGTCAGCTTGGATATGACGAAGCCTACCATCACCTTTATTCAAGCTCTCCAAGTGTCTGGGTAACTGCGGCTCAGGCCACATTAAATACGGAACAATCGAAGGTATCCTTATCCTATCTTACCCGCCTTCCTCTATTAAAACATGAGGGAGAAAAGATTTACGTCAAGTTACCATCCGGAAAAGAGGGATGGCTGTCTTTCGATGAGGTAACCATTCGCCAGGAGCCGCATCAGGTCGAGCTTCCTCACTTGAAAGCTCCTTATCCGATGCTAGAGAAACGTATGGGGGCAGATATTGTTGAAGCAGGAAAACAGTTCTTAGATTTACCCTATTTATGGTCAGGCATGTCAAGCTTTGGCTTTGATTGCTCCGGATTCTCCCATAACATGCACAAGGCGAATGGCATTCTTATTCCACGCGATGCATCTGCCCAGTTCAAATTTGGAAAAGAGCATGGTTTTGAAGTAAGTAAAGAAGAATTGCAAGCAGGAGATCTTGTTTATTTTGCAAATGAACGAGGGTTTGTCGACCATGTTGGAATTTACGTTGGAGAGGGAGACTTCCTTCATGCTTCCAATTCTAATTACGTGGTGAAAATCCAACCACTGTGGGAAGGCAAGTACTTACAGAAGTATTGTGGAGCCATAAGATTTTGGTAATGTAACTAGATAGAGGTCGAGTCTCAATATTGAGACTCGACCTTTTTTGTTAAATAAAATATATCTTGTTAATTTGTATAATTTATGTACAATATTATTATAAATAATAGACTAAAATTATACATTATAAAAGAAAGAACGGTGAGTTCTATGAAATGCCCCTTCTCTTTATTCAGAAAGACTACAGTCCCAAACCCACTAAGTCATCAAGATATGAGACTTAGTAAATCCATTACGGTTAATAACGCTCAAATAAATGCCAAATTGAGTTACATGAATTTAAAGCAGGAACACATTGAAGTCTTACAAAAACTAAAACCATCTGTGCTAGAAATGGCTGATAAGATATTTGAAACCATATTGGACACCGTTTTTGAAACAACAATAATTCAAGAAGTCGCCAATCAGCATTCTTCTAGACAAAGATTGAAATCCGTGTTTATGCACTATATTGAAACATTATTCTCTGGAAAGCTTGACGACTCCTACTTTCGCTACCGTAAACAAATTGGAAATAAGCATAATCAAGTAACACTTCCTATTGACTGGTTTCTTGCCACCTATCAAACGATTAATTCTTACTTGATTCCACAGTTAGTAGAAACCTTAAAAGATGATCCAAAAGAATTATCAACTGCTTTACTTGCTGTTACCGGATTTATTAACCTTGACTCGCAAATCATTGCAGAGGAATACCTTAACGCTAGAATGTCTGTAATTGAAAATTTATTAAGTGAACAAAAACAAACCCAATCAGAGCTATTAGAGATGAGTCAACAAATAGCTGCCTCAATCCAACAAACGGAATCTGCATCCGTGGATACATGTCAGAAAGCTCAAAAAGTCATTGAAGAAACAGATAATACCTTGTATAGCAGCAAACAACTGTTCCACTTAACTGAACAAAGTATAGAAAACATGTGCAAAACAGAAGAAAAAATATTAGAGTTAAGAACTGACATTTCTGATATGGTTAATGAAGTAGAGGAATTATCGACTTTATTGCGCAGAGTCATCAACATGTCCAAGGATATAGAAGGAATTACAAACCAAACCAATCTCTTGGCCCTTAATGCTTCCATTGAAGCTGCACGTGCTGGGGAGCACGGTAGAGGATTCTCAGTTGTAGCCAATGAAGTTCGCAAATTGGCGGAAGCGACTAAACAAACCAATAGTATTATTAGCCAGTTAGTAGCTGAGAGTACAGGAAGTATGCAACATATTGAGGAAAGGCTAAATCGTATGACTTACTCAGCTGAAGATACAGTTGGTTCTGTTAAAGAGGTACAGGTTGAATTACAGAGGACAAATAACGAGGTGAAATATTACATCGAAATGTTTGGAAACAACAAACGCGATCTGGACTTAATTGTAACTTCTATTCAAGAAGTATCCATGGCAACTAGTTCATTATCGCAGCTTGCGATACATATGAATCTCAGAGCTGAGAGAAAGTGAATAAAGGTTGAACAAATTAGTGAGTAATCTGTTCAACCTTAAGCTTGCTTACTAGCCTACTTTCCCCACATCCGAAGGGCGACCTCGACCAGCTTTCCTCCCAGGTAAAGCCCAAAGATTCCCAAGACCGCCGGTAATACCGGTGGTGCTGGAATGGGGAGCTTTAATAATTTAAAGATAACACCGACGAGAATACCGGCGATAATAGATAAAATAATCTCTCTCACGTTTGAATCCTCCTGCTGTTACTCGATTACATCATATATCAATGGCAGGGCTGACACCTGCTCTTGTTGAATCGCATAGGCATGAGTGGTCTTAGTGACCCATTCTTCCATTTCATCCTCTGTGTTCGCATGTAGAACCGCTAGAACGTCTCCTTCTTGTACAGGGTCGCCCACTTTCTTCTTCAGCTCAACCCCTACGGCTAGATCAATGGAATCTTCCTTTGTCTTACGCCCTGCTCCAAGCATCATTGCGATATGGCCAATTTCTTCTGCTTTGATTGACTTCACATATCCTGTAGAAGCGGTTTTCACTTCAACTTGATACTTTGATTGAGGGAGTCTCTCTGGATGATCAACGACCTCCGGATTTCCTCCTTGAGCTTGAATAAACTCTTTGAGTTTTGATATTGCTTCCCCTGATGCAAGAATTTTCTTGAGTCGGTTATAAGCCATATCAAAATCATCTTCCTTTTTAGCCAGCACAACCATATGGGCTCCCAAGACTAAGCATAATTCTGTAAGATCTTCTGGTCCATGCCCACGCAAGGTATCAATGGCCTCTTTCACTTCTAACGCGTTTCCAACAGCGAAGCCCAATGGCTGATTCATATCGCTAATGACAGCAACTGTATTCCTTCCTACGCGCTTGCCAATCTCCACCATAGTACGAGCAAGTTCTTTAGAACCCTCCAAGGTTTTCATGAACGCCCCGTCACCCGTTTTTACATCCAGCACAATGGCATCTGCTCCAGAGGCGATCTTCTTACTCATAATGGAGCTTGCTATTAAGGGAATTGAATTTACAGTAGCCGTTACATCTCTTAGACCATAAAGCTTCTTATCTGCTGGGGTTAAGTTCCCACTTTGGCCAACAACCGCTACTTTAATTTCATTGACGATCTTGATGAATTCCTCTTTTGTAATTTCTGTATGAAATCCATCTATCGCTTCTAATTTATCAATGGTACCTCCTGTATGCCCTAGTCCTCTACCTGACATTTTAGCAACGGGAACACCTGCTGCTGCAACGAGGGGACCTAAAACTAAGGTTGTTGTATCTCCTACCCCACCCGTGCTATGCTTATCAACTTTAATACCCTCGATAGCGGATAGATCAACTTCATCGCCTGACTTGACCATAGCCATGGTTAGATCGGCTATTTCTCGTGGATTCATTCCTTGGAAGAACACAGACATAGCCCATGCTGAAACTTGATAGTCTGGAATGGCTCCTTGCGTATAACCTTCAATAATAAAATCAATCTCTGACTTTGTTAACTCGAGTCCATCTCTCTTCTTTTGAATCAAATCGACCATTCTCATCATTGTTCACCTCTTATTATGTATTTATTGTCTACTCATTGTACGCTCACGGAACATAGTAATAAATACCAATACTAATCCCATAAGTGAGAATGCAGTCATTGTTATATAGAGGAATTGACCGTTGTAAGCCTCAAAAATCCAACCCGCTATAAGCGAGCCGACAATCCCTGCGAAACCGAAGAATACGGCAGCAAAAACCGTCTGACCTGTGGATTTCAACTCTGGGGGAATTAATCTATACAAATATTGTAAAGAAGCTAAATAATAGATAGCAAAGGATAGGCCATGAAATAATTGAAGATAAGTTACCAGAACCGGATCCGCTAAGAGTGCACATAAAATCCAACGAACACAATAGAATACAGCAGCCCAAGCTATCAGTTGCAATTCTCGGCCCTGACGAAGCCACCGCACACTAAGGCCAAATAATAAGGCTTCACTCCCTGTTGCGAAAAACCAAGCCGTGCCTACCAAGCCGGTCGTGCCACCTAAGGATTCAATATAAACTCCAACAAATCCGTCATTAATCCGATGAGGTATGGATAAAGTGAAAATCACGAAAAGAAACCAAAGAATCCTTTTTTCCTGAAATACAGAAAAAATGGATCGAAGGGAGACGGGTTTTAAAGATGATGGAGCATCACTAAGCCTTGTGCACGTATATAATGCAATTAATCCAAAAGCCAGAAAGACCCATGAAATATAACCCAGACCAATGCGTTCAAATACAAAGCCCATAAAGATGGCGGTTATAGCAAAACCAACCGATCCAAACAGTCGAATGCTTCCGAAGGGAATTCGATACACCTCCGAAACCCGGTAGGTCAGGCTATCAGTTAAGGGACCAATAGGAGACATAAAAAAGTTGAAAACAAGAACGTAAAAGAACATCCACTCAAAGGAGACAGATCTGAACATAAATGTCCCAAAAAGAATTGTCGCTACAAGGGTCAGTATTAAGATGTTCTTAACGGTTTTGTACTTATCGCTTAAGTAGCCCCAAATAGGGGGCGAGATGATGGAAATAAAGGGGCCAACGCCGAGTAAGATACCAATTTGTACAGGACTGATTCCTTGGGACGTAAAATAGACGGGCAGATAAGAAATGAAAATGGAAACAATTGCATAAAAGAAATAATTATATGCCACAAGTGACACAATTGGCCCTTGTAAAAACGGGCGTCTTAATTCATTCAAACCCACTTCTCCTTCCATTCTTCATGCTATCCGTTAATTCTACCATTAAATTAAAATGGAAAAAAGAAACTGACCCTAATGATTTAAGGGTCAGTTCAGTTCATCTGGAATTAATCCCTGCCATAGCTTACATCTTTATCAGGGTGCATAAAGGGAACACCTAATGGGTTAATTCCTTCTTCAATCATTTCAGCATTTTCGCTGGAGTTGCAGCCAATATCATTTGTTGGGTGTACCCATTGATCGCCTGCCATAATGGCTGGATCAACGTCCGTACTCCAATTGTTTAAAGGGGAGTTAGGAGAGTCGTAAAAACTGTCTCCTATCACCACTCCAAATTCATTAATAAAAGGCTCTCGAATGTCTGACTTGGATTTGTTATAAGCCGGAGAATGCACCTGATGTGGGATAGTTTGCTCCATAACAGGAGAATTCAATTTTGGCTGTTGCTCCCGTTTCTTGTTGCTCATATCCATCACCTCTTTTAAAGGGGTATTCTAAGTTTGGCCATAATCACTACAAGTTATGTAGTCAAGCGTTCCCTTGGAATAAGTCCCATTTTCTCCTTCACGTCGATCATCTTCTTCTCAGCAAATACGGAAGCATGCTCTGCTCCGCGAAGCAAGATCCGATCAAGCTCATCGGATTCGATCAACTCACGGTACCTATTTTGAATCGGTTCTAGCATGCTTACGACCGCATCTGCCAGCTCACTTTTAAACGTCCCATAGCCAACCCCTTGATAGCGGGCAACCAATTCATCCACAGTCTGATTAGCACAGAAGGAATAGATCGTTAAAAGATTACTAATCGCTGGTTTGTTGACTGGGTCAAAGCGAATTTCATTTTCTGAATCGGTTACGGCTCGCTTGATCTTCTTCACAATCTTGGAAGGCTCGTCGAGTAAAGCAACATAGCTTCCTTCGTTTGGATTGCTTTTGCTCATTTTCTTCGATGGGTCATCTAAGGACATTACTCGTCCTCCAACCTTCGGTATCATCGGTTCAGGAACAACAAAAGTCTCACCAAAACGGTTGTTAAAGCGCTGCGCAATATCCCTTGTTAATTCCAAATGTTGTTTCTGATCCTCCCCAACAGGAACATGGGTAGTATCATACAACAAGATATCCGCAGCCATTAGAGCGGGGTAGGTAAACAAAGCAGAAGTAACTACATCTTTTCCAGTTGATTTATCTTTAAACTGAGTCATTCGCTCTAGTTCTCCCATATGGGATACACATTGCATCAACCAGCCTAGTTCGGCATGTTCCTTTACTTGAGATTGAACGATTAGAGTAGATTTATCTGGATCAATCCCTACGGCCAAGAACAAAGCAGCTAAAGAGCGAACATTATTGCGAAGGGCAACAGGGTCCTGCGGAACCGTCAAGGCGTGTAGATCGACGACACAAAAAGTACAGTCCCCTTCATCTTGTAGTTCTACGAATTGTTTCATGGCTCCTATGTAGTTACCGAGCGTTAATAAACCGCTAGGCTGAATGCCAGAAAAAATTTTCTTCTTGCTCATACTTATTCACTCCTAATTGTCAAATAAAAACAAAAAAGCCCCTCATCCGTAAGGGACGAGGGACCGTGGTGCCACCCTTGTTGATCTAGGTTCATATAAAAAGAACGCAGATCTCCTTTTGTCTTCTTTATCGTGAAGACATTCCGCCAAAGCCTACTCCATAAGGTTTCAGTTTGGGGCTCAGAAGTCCATTCAATCACGGTTCTGTACCAGTTTACACCAACCACTGGCTCTCTGAAAGCAGAAAACAACGGATTTACTTCTCTTCGTCAACGCCATCAACTATTCGAGTTGATAAAATTTTATCTTAATGCACTTCAAAATGCAAGAAAACTTGGGTCTAGACCTCTCCCGTTCTCAATTGCAGTTCTGATGCTTCAATCGCACACCTTAAATCCTCAACAAGATCTTGCGCATGCTCGACTCCGACAGAAAATCGCAGTAACCTATCGCACACTCCCACTGAATCTCTTACTTCCTTAGGCACATCAGCATGTGTTTGAACAGCTGGATAAGTTAACAGACTCTCTACGCCACCAAGACTTTCGGCAAACGAAATCACTCTTAAATGTCTTAATATCCCCGGTACCAAAGCTGCGTCTTTGACCCGAAAGGACACCATCCCACCTAAACCAGCGTACAAGACATCCGTTATAAGGGGATGTTCCTTAAGAAAAGATACAATTCGCTTAGCGTTTTCCGTATGACGTTCCATCCTGAGGGCTAAAGTTTTCATCCCGCGGATAAGTAACCAAGAATCCATCGGTCCTAGCACAGCACCGATGGAATTTTGCAAAAAGAAAAGCCTATCGGATAGTTCTTGTCCGTTAGACACAATAAGCCCGGCAAGTACATCATTATGTCCCCCTAGATACTTCGTTGCACTATGAAAAGAAATATCTGCCCCCTCTAGAATGGGTTTTTGGTAGTAGGGAGATAAGAACGTGTTATCGACGATCGTAAGTACTCCTTGTTTTTTCGCTACACTTGCAATACTTGAAATATCAGCCGTTATCATCATCGGATTCGTTGGAGTTTCGATAAACACAGCAGTTGTTTCAGGGAGAAGATGGTCTTGCAAGTCGCTTCCACTTCTTAAATTGACATAGCTGAAGGTTAACCCATAAGACTTCCAAACCTGTTCAAACAGTCGGTATGTTCCTCCATATAAGTCCAGTGAGGCTATAATATGATCACCGGGTTTAAACAAGCCCATGATCACGTGAATGGCTGCCATACCAGAACTCATGGCGAATCCTCTGTCCCCTCCCTCAATTTCAGCTATCGCTTCTTCTAGTACCGTTCGAGTTGGATTCTTGGTCCGGATGTAATCGAAGCCCGTACTTTCTCCTAGTGCTGGATGTAGAAAGGCAGTGGAGAAGGTTACGGGGAAGCTGATCGCTCCTGTTTCCTTCTCCCTTCGATTTCCAATCTGTACAAGCTTTGTCTCTATGTCCATGGACTCTCCTCCTACATAAAAAGTTTGTTTATACACAAATAACCCCTAACTTGTATAAGTAAGGGGCTGATCATCTTATCCGAGACGGACCAAACCCTTATCTATCAAAATGAAAATCATTCTGTAGGAATTAGCACCGTGCTGGATAAAAATATCACAGTCGGTTGCCGGGCTTCATCGGGCCAGTCCCTCCGCCTTCTCTTGATAAGAGCAACGTATTCACTTGTTTATAAAACTAATTACGTCAAATTATATGGGGTGATTCATTTTTTGTCAATCATTCTTACGATTTAGGTAAGTAGCGCTTTTCTACCAGCTTGCCCACTCCCCACAGAAGCGCAACACCTAGAAGTAAGGTGATTAACTTGACGGGTTCACGAATGAATTGAGGCAAATCGGCCCCAATATAGGATAAGATAAACACCATCACTGCTTTTCCAAGAATGGTCGCCCAAAAATAGGTATGAAAAGAAATAGCCGACAAACCCGCTAGTACATTGATTAGACTTGATGGTGAGAACGGAAAACACCTTAATAGAAATAACACAGAGAATCCATGCTTCTCAAACCATTTCGAGCTCTTCTCAATCCCTTTGTACCTATGGAACAATCTCTCTGTCCAATTACGGCTGAATGTCCGGATAAGCCAAAAGACTAAGAGGGATCCTGTACACGCTCCAAGCCATGTAAAGAAGAATCCCTTCCACATGCCGAAAGCAACAGCGTTTCCTGTAACAATAGCAATCAACGGAAGAATCGGAAAGAATGCCTCTAGAATGGGAAGAATAAAGGCAATAGCAATCCCTAAGCCTCGATAGGCGTTAATCCAATCGTATAGCTCTTCTATTCTAATGTCCACGAAATTGAACCCTCTCATTATTGATCTTTATCTGGTACTATGATTTAAATAAAGGAGCAGTATTCTATACGATAAAAATATACCACAATAAGGAAAGAGAGGAAAATGGAATGGTAAAGAAGTGGGTTTACTCCTCTTTTTTATACTTACTCATTATTTCACTATTAGGTATCCTCCTTAGATGGAAGATGGTGGAACCCGTTTGGCCTGAGCTTTCCTTCATGCATATCGTGCATGCCCATTCTCACGTTGCTTTTCTTGGTTGGGTTTACATTCTCATTAATGCTGTATTCATTCAACATTGCTTTCCTGCAGGTTTTAGCGAAAGGCGAGCAATTAAGATCTATTACTTTTTACTGCATGTCTCAGTTATTGGGATGCTGTTTTCTTTTAGTTACCAGGGGTATGGCTTGATATCTATTGGCTTCTCTACTCTACATGCCTTCTTATCTTACTATTTTGCTTACCAATTTTTTATTCATCGGAACACTCATCCTAAAGGAATAGTCCGTTCCTTCTATCAAGCGGCTGTCTGGTTCAACCTACTATCTTCCCTTGGTCCTTGGGGATTGGCCATTGCAGGTGCTACTGGACTCGGCAATGAAACAATAAATAATTTTTTTATTTATTACTACCTACACCTTCAATACAACGGATGGTTTACCTTCGTTATTATTGGGATCATTTATCATTTGCTTGCTTCCGAGAGGAACCTCCAATATCGTTGGGTAAAATGGCAGTTCGGATTATTGGCTGTGAGCGTTATTCCTTCTTATCTCTCATCAGCCCTATGGTTATTATCTCAACCTATCTTCGTCGCTATCGGACTTATTGGATCACTTCTCCAATTTATTTCGATTAGCATGCTTCTCATGATGACAGCTAAACTGTTATGGAAGCGTGAGAGGTCATTTTCCTTGCGTTTACTGTTAAGTGTATCCTTGGCCAGTTTAGGAGTAAAATCTCTGCTGGAGCTTATGGGTGCATGGCCCTTATTAGCCTATGCTATATATGATAGCAGACAGGTCATTATTGCCTATTTGCATCTTACCCTGCTTGGCTTTATCACTACTTTCCTTATGTATTTCAGTGGAAAAGTATATGCTCAAAGCAAGATCACTGGTCCCTATGTTGCTTTCTATCTGCTAGGAGTCGTCAGCATGATCATTCTATTGTTCTTGGCTGGACTTCTGCAATGGATGCAATGGCCATTACCGAAAGGGATATGGATGTCCCTACTTGGTACAGGCATCTTGACTACCTTGGGAATCGTTGGATTTTTCATTGATATTCAACGAGGGTTTCGTGTTAGTAACTAAGAACTGACCATGATTACAAGCATCCACTTGCAATAAGACCCAAAAAAGAGGCTGGTTCCCTAAAAACATCAGTTTTACCTACCTTTAGGGACAGCCTCTTGTATCTATTATTCAGGTTTCCATTGTCCATGGAAGCTTGAGCTCGACCATGGTACCATCGGGTTCGGGGTAAATATTGATTTTACCGCCGTGGGCCTCGATAATCTGTTTGCATATGGCTAGTCCTAATCCTGTGCCGTTTTCTTTAGTGGAGTAAAAAGGATTAAAGATTTGCTTTACATCACTAGGGCTTATCGGGCTCCCATTATTAAAAAAGAGGACCATTACTTTCTCCCCGCTAACCCGACAGGAGATGCGAATCAGCTTCTCGCGCTGTTCGGGAGTGCGTTGAAACTCTTCACAGGCATTCTTAATAATATTGATAAAGGTTTGTTCAAGCTCCTTGCTATTTCCTCTAATGACGGCATTTGACTCTAGATGAACGATTGTTTCTATACCTAAACGAATAAACTCAAACTCAAAAAGGGAGACACAGCGATCAATCAAACGACTAATATCGACCTCTTCAAACTCTCTCTTCATCGGGAGATTCCTTCTCTTGGTTAACGATAAGAACCTCTCTAATATATAATCGAGCCGCTTTACTTCTTCATCAATAATGGTGTAGTAATGATGAATCTCTTCAGGATGAGGATGCATCTCATAGATCAGCTTGAGAAAACCTTTGATACTGGTAATTGGATTCCGTAATTCATGCGCCATTCCGGAAGCCATATTCCCTATGGCATTGAATTTCTCCACTTCTAGACGCTCTAATTCCCACTGTTTCTCCTTGAATAGACGAATCATAAATTCATCTACAAAGGTACTAATTATGCTCACTGCTCTAGCTTGAAACTTACTCTCCAAGTGCGGATAAACAATCTGATTTAAAAATCGATTCTTTAATTCTGAACAGTCCCTGATTAAGGTCTCTGCATCATGAAAATAAATGATATAGTGCTCAGCATAGCTACCGGCAAAATCATTGACTGTCTTTAGAGAAATGGTTTCACTTTCAATAGCCTCAAGAACAAACATAAGCGCTTGCTGTAAAGTCTCTACTAACTCTTCCTTCTTTTCATGATAAAGTATTTCATAATTTAGCGATTTTCCAAATACCTCACTGACATATTCGTTCGTAAACGCAAGCAGGTGCTCACGCATCGTCCGATCTGTTGATAACATACTGGGATACTCCTTAAAAAGTTGGATTAGACAAAATTGTCCAATAAGTTATTTATTTCTACAACGAATATCAAATTCCTTCAAAAAATAAGAAAGCATAACCTTTATACAACTGTTTGTTGACTTACCTTTAAGATTACCCTATGATAGAATGGCTTTATTAAAGATAAATCGTAATGATTAGAACTTAAAAAAGATAGGAGGGTGACACCGATTCCGGTGAAGACCCATGCAACCAATCATACAATGTAAGGATATACATTTTAACTATAGTCATAATGAAGTTTTGAAGGACGTTCATTTCATTGTCGAGCAAGGCGATTATGTAGGTCTTGTGGGTCCTAATGGCTCAGGAAAATCTACTTTACTGAAGATTATACTTGGACTTGTCCAGCCTAAACAGGGAGAAGTGAAATTATTCGGGATTCCAACTTCTTCTTTTAAAGACTGGTATAAAATTGGTTATGTCTCACAGAAAGCGAACAGCTTTAATAGTGGATTCCCTGCTACCGTATACGAAGTCGTCTCTATGGGACTCTATGGGAAAATGGGCTTATTTAAAAGACTAAATAGGCAACATCATGAATCGATCATGGAAGCCATTGAACAAGTTGGACTCTCGTCCCTTGCAGATAGAAATATAGGTAAACTCTCTGGCGGACAGCAGCAGAGAGCCTTCATTGCTCGTGCCTTAGTATCCAAACCCAGCCTACTCATCTTAGATGAACCTACGGTTGGGGTGGACACCGAATCCGTCGATCGATTTTATCATCTATTAGCGAAGCTTCACCAAGAACACCAATTAACCCTGCTCATGGTCACCCACGATATCGGAATGATGACACATCACGTGAATAAGGTAGCTTGCCTTAACAAGCGAATACATTTTCATGGAGATCCTAGTGACTTTCAAGCCAATCAGCAGGCGATTCTAGAAAGAGCATATGGCTCTCATATGAATTTAGTGGAGCACCGTCACTAGGAGGAATACAAAGCACATGCTAGAAATTATTTTTCAATATGAATTTATGCGTAATGCCCTTTTTGCTGGTTTGATTGTAGGAATTATCTGTCCCGCAATTGGGGTTTTCCTTGTCGTTCGCCGCTTATCACTCATGGCTGATGCTCTTTCTCACATTACCTTGGCTGGTATTGCCGCCGGGATCTTATTAGGTAAGAAAGTAGCTTTCTTCCAGGGACTTAATCCCATGTACATGGGTATGGTCTTTTCAGTAGTGGGCTCTCTACTCGTAGAACAATTAAGAAAAGCTTACCGTTTCTATCAAGAATTAGCGATACCCATTATCCTCTCCACTGGTATTGGGTTAGGTGTTGTCTTAATCAGTATTGCCAAGGGATTTAATGTAGACTTATTCTCCTACCTCTTTGGAAGTGTAGTTGCGGTAGGAAGAACCGATCTCTGGGCCATTATAGGAATTGGATTAGCCGTACTACTCTCCTTATACCTTCTATACAAAGAATTATTTGCCCTCTCCTTCGATGAGGAGTATGCACGCATATCAGGAATCAGGCGTAGTTTGGTTAATCTGATTTTCACCATCTTAGTTGCGCTTACCATCGCCATCTCCATGCGTATTGTTGGAATTTTACTGGTTTCAGCCCTTATTACCTTACCTGTTGCTGCAGCCTTACAGATCTCACATAGTTTTAAACAAACTTTATGGATGTCTATTATCTTTGCTGAAATTGCTGTACTTGGTGGGTTAACCTTGGCCTTCTACTTAGATTGGGCTAGCGGAGGCACCATTGTCCTATTTTCAGTCTTCATGTTACTATCTGTACTCTTGGTAAAAAAACTAATTCTTAAAGCAGACTAACGTAGAAGTCCCTGTTTTTCTTGTACAAGAAATCCCCCTTTCCTCTTAAAACGGTAAGGGGGATTGTTAATTTATTATTTAAACATATTGAACGCAGATGTACGGCTTGTTTCCCAAGATTCCATTAGACCTTTGTTTGTGTGCTTTACTTGATCCGTGAAGTTCTCTAGTAATCCTTGAACTTCAGTACGAGTCTTTTGTTGTTGCTCAATAAGGCTAAGTAAAGTAGACTCTAACTGTTCTAAAGACTTACCAATCATGCTGTTGCTAGCTTTTCCAGGTGTTCCATAAAGCTGCTGAACTTTGTTTAATACTTCCTCTCCACGCTTGTTCCATTCCTCTACATTCTTAGAAACAGCTTCACCGTTTACGTTCTTCACATTATCAAGTACGTTTGCTTTCACATCTACTACGAACTTATTTAATTCACTTTCTAGCTTATCGATGTTTTCTTTTGTTTGTTGCCATGCTTCTTTTTGACGCTCAAGCGCCTGAATGGTTACAGCTTCCATTTCGCGTTGGTAGCCATACATAAGCTTCACACTGTTTAACCATCCATCCCACATCGTGTCGAACACATTCACAGGATTTGTAAGTTCATTCTTTTTTTGAGCAGTCGCCATTTTTACATCCTCCTAAAAGATTATTCATTTTTTTATATGACACAGCTAAAGCTGAATCATTCTAGGTCATCATCACTACTCTTATTTTCCTTCCCTTTCCGATTGGGAACGTTGGGAAGACCCATAAAAAACTGGGTATACATATTAAAGAACTGATCAAGCATGCTCTGATATTGTCCTAGCGCTTCAGCCCATGATTCTAGGTATTGCGTTCCCGCGTCAGTAAGGGAATATACTCTCTTAGCTGGTCCTCCTGACGTGGTATCCCATTCTGACTTGACAATATTCTCTTTCTCTAATTGACGCAGAGTTCGGTATACATTTCCCTGATCAATAGAATGAAATCCAAATTTAACCAACTGCTGGATTAGCTCATAGCCATGGGCATTCCAACCTTTTAAACTAAGCAGTATGACAGGGACCATCATATTTTTAGGCGGCCCGCCTGGAATATTCCACTTTTCGTCTTCTTTGACTTCCTGCCCTTTATCCTTACTGGCCGACATCCGCATCACCTACGAAAATTGTAATTTGCTTCTATGTGTAATTTACACCTATGTGGTTCGTTCTGTCAAGTATTACCACTACAATTATCTATGTTGATCATTCGACAAATTCTGATAACTATCACAAGAATGTTCCTGGAATTGTCGAAGGGTTTCAATTGTGTTCCTACTAACCATTTACTATAATTTTCAATGTAAGCAAAAGGAATCCTATTTTTCGACAGTCGAAGAATGAAAGTTGGATTCATAATCAAGACTCTTTGATCAATCGTTTGTCTGAATTATTTTCGGACTGATTTTTCTAAAGAGTAGTTGTTTTACAAATAGATGAAAAAGGAGATGAAACCATGAGCCAACAAATGCCCTTTGATCCTTTTGCCTTATGGAAGCAGTTCTATGACAAGGCTGAGGAACAATGGAGTCAGACGGTGGACGAAGCTATGCATAAGGAGGAGTTCTCCAAATTGATGGGACAAAGCTTAAACAGCTACCTTCAGTATCAGAATATGGCCCGTCAATCTGCTGAAAAATACCTAGAGCAAGCCAACATGCCTTCACGTCAAGATGTTGCCAACGTCGCATCCATGATTGTGAATGTCGAAACGAAAGTCGACAGATTAGAACAAACCATCGAGGAAGAGGTTGTCGACGCCCTTAAGCAAAGTGAATTGTCGAAGGAAGTCAAAGCCCTGAAAACCGACATGGCCAAATTAACGAAACGACTCGACCAATTATTTGAGATCTTAGAGGCCAAGACAGAAGCTGCCGTGGCTAAGGAAGCTAAATCCGTAGAAGTTGACGCACCTAAATCCAAATAAACCTATCAATTTAATAGATATATAAATATATATATAAATACTAAAAACTGAGAGGATGTATGAAGATGAAAACACTCGACAATCAAGTAGCTATTGTAACCGGAGGATCCCGCGGAATCGGGAAGACTATTGCCCTTGAATTAGCTCGTAACGGCGCTAAAGTCGTCATTAACTATAATAGCAACGCGGATGCCGCTAATGAAGTTGTAAAAGAAATTGAAGCATTGGGTTCTGTTGCTTTTGCTAGCCAAGCAGATGTATCCGACTCCGCTCAAGCCAAAGTATTAGTAGAAGAAACGATCAACCGTTTCGGCAAGGTAGATATCCTTGTAAACAACGCGGGTATCACTCGTGATCGTTCCTTCCTTAAACTGACAGAAGAAGCATGGAGAAAAGTAATCGACGTAAACCTTAACAGTGCGTTCAACACGACAAGTGCCGTTCTCCCTCTCATGGTAGAGCAAAAGTATGGACGTATCATCAATATCAGCTCTATTATCGGGCAATCGGGTAATGTTGGGCAAACCAACTACGCTGCATCGAAAGCCGGACTAATCGGATTTACGAAGTCTCTTGCTCTAGAGATGGCTAATAAAGGGGTAACCGTAAACGCGATCTGCCCAGGATTTATCGAAACCGAAATGGTTGCAGAAATTCCAGCTGAAATTCTTGATAAGATTGTAGCTAAGATTCCTCAGCGTCGCCTCGGACAGCCAAGCGAAATCGCTCGTGCGGTATGCTATCTCGTAACAGACGGTGATTACATTACTGGCCAACAATTAAATGTCAACGGCGGACTTTACATGTAATAATCTGTTGACATCAACAGAAAAAAGTGGAGGGTAACAAAACAATGATTATTTCCCCAATTAAAGAATGGGAAGATATTTTGGGTATGGTTCCGGAAGAGTTAAAGAGCCAGATGAACCGCGCTAAGCGTTTTAATGAAGTTATGTTTGTTGAACCTGAGCCGCAAGTCTATCAAACTCCTAAGGAAGTCGTCTGGACCAAGAACAAAGCAACACTCTATCGCTTTGCTCCTCATCTACCTAAGACTAAGCGCGTTCCACTTCTTATGTTTTACGCGCTAATCAATAAACCGTATATACTCGATCTAGCCCCTGGAAACAGTTTAATCGAGTATCTAGTCAATCGCGGTTTTGATGTCTATCTTATGGATTGGGGTACACCTGGTCCTGAAGATCGATATATGAAACTAGATGATTATATTATGGACTACATGCCCTTGGCAGTGAAGAAAGTACTTCGTCACAGTGGTTCAGATGAAGTTTCCGTTTTAGGTTATTGTATGGGAGGCACGATGACAGCCATATTCTCGTCCCTACATACTCACCTGCCCATCAAGAATATTATTCTTATGACGGCACCGATCGATTTCTCAGAACTTGGCCTCTTCACCAACTGGCTGGATGAGCGCTATTTTAATCTGGATAAGATGGTGGACACTTTAGGCAATGTACCTCCAGAAATGATAGACTTAGGGAATAAGATGTTGAAGCCCTTGGTTAACTTTTACGGACCATATGTAAGCTTAGCTGAACGTGTTGAGAGCCAATCTTTTGTAGATAGCTGGAAGTTAATGCAGAAGTGGGTAGGCGATGGCATTCCTTTCCCAGGAGAGGCCTTCCGTCAATGGATTCGCGACTTCTATCAACATAACAAACTCATTAAAGGAGAGCTCGTCATCCGCGGGCAACGTGTGGAACTATCCAATATTCGTGCCAGCTTGTTAAACATTGGAGCAACCCGCGATCATATCGCTCAGCCTAAGCAATTGGAGCCTTTAATGGATGCCATTTCCAGTGAAGATAAGACACTGTCTCTTATGCCTACAGGCCATGTATCTATTGTCTTCGGACGCCAAGCGGTAAAGCATACCTATCCAACCATCGGTGACTGGTTAGACGAACGCTCTAATTAAGCAAGAAGCCCTGACTCTGCTTTTTCTAGAAGAATCAGGGCTTTTTATATTTAAAACAGATCCAAGCTTTCTTCTTGTTTCTGAATTGCAGAGGCGACCACGATTTCTGTATTTCGGACGGCTTCTTCTACTAAACCCTCAATATCAAGCTTTTGCTCGAACTTCTCAGCTTTTTCTACATTCGGACGAGTAACAGGTGACTTCGGCACAAATATCGTACAGCAATCTTCAAATGGAAGAATGGACGTTTCATACGTTCCAATCTGATGGGCAATGCGGATAATATCAGCCTTGTCCATGGCCACTAATGGACGAAGTATCGGCATCTTGGTTACGTTATTAATCGTATACATACTTTCCATCGTTTGACTGGCGACTTGGCCCAGACTCTCCCCTGTTGCTATAGCCAGAGCTTTACGCTTATGGGCTATTCTCTCTGCTATGCGCATCATGAAACGCCTCATGATCGTAATTAGATAATGTTCAGGGCACTTCTGACGAATTTCCGTTTGAATCTTCGTAAAGGGCACCATATGTACTCGCATTTCTCCTGCTCCATACTGGCTTACGATACCCGCTAAGTCCAACACTTTCTGTCTAGCCCGTTCACTTGTAAAAGGAGGACTCTCAAAATGGATTCCTTCTAAACGTACACCTCTTTTCATCGTCATCCATCCTGCTACAGGGCTATCAATCCCACCGGATAATAGGAGCATCGCTTTGCCGCTTGTCCCTACAGGAAGACCACCATTAGCAGGCACGTCCAAACAATTAATAAAGGTTCCTTCATTACGTATTTCTACCTTAAGCAATACTTCAGGCTGGCGGACATCCACCTTCAGCCCAGGCATATTTTTTAGAACATAACCTCCGATGAAGTTATTCATCTCCATGGATCGATGGGGGAACCGCTTATTTGATCGGTTCGTTTCCACCTTGAAGGTTCTTGGCTGCGGACTTACATCTTGCATAACACTTAATGCAGCTTCCTTAATGGTCTCGAGTTCAAAGCTGTCGATCCTTTTTGTAGGACTGAAAGAAGTAATACCAAAAATCTTTTTAACCTTTGGTTCCACCTCGCTGTAAGGTGCTCCATTTAATGAAATGTACATTCTTCCGTAAGTATTTTCAATCTCTATGTCGGGAAAATCCTTTAGACTTCTTTTCAGATTGGTTATTAGCTGCTTTTCAAACATTCCCCGATTTTTTCCTTTTAGGGCCATTTCACCGTATCGAATTAAGATATCGTCATAATTTACCATAAGAACTCCTTTAGGTTACCTTTAGCATCTTTTTCAAACGTGGTACTACATCATGGAAGATCATAAGAAACTTCTCAACTTCTGACATCGTGTTCATATAAGATAGGCTAAGCCGAAGACTACTGCTCGCTCTTGCTTCTCCTAGATTCATGGCCATGAGCACTCGACTTGGGCGGTCAATTTTAGAAGAACAGGCAGACTTCGTAGATACATAGACAAACTGATCTTCGAGCGCATGAAGGATGACCTCAGATTTTAACCCTGGCAATGAAATATTGACTATATGAGGCGCTCCAATGCGAGGCGTGTTCATAAAGCATCCTTCCCACTCATTCAAGCTCTCCCAGAGCCGATCGCGCATAGCCAAAAGAGCTTGCGAGTTAGACTCCATAGATTCTTTAGCGAGTCGCATTGCTTTAACCATTCCAACAATTCCTGCCAAGTTTTCCGTACCCGAACGAAGCCCTCCCTCTTGTCCTCCTCCAACCATGAGAGGATAGAGGTCAACTCCCTTTCGAACATAAAGCAGTCCCGTTCCCTTGGGACCATGAAATTTATGTGCGGATAAGGAGACAAGATCCGCTCCCCAGCCTCTAGGATCTACGGGAAGTTTGCCAAATCCTTGCACAGCATCTACATGAAAAAACAGCTTCGGGTATTTTTTCAGTATTCTTCCGATTTCCGCTAGAGGCTGAACACTCCCGACTTCGTTATTGACATGCATCACAGAAACTAATACCGTATCAGAACGAATTGCCGATTCTAAGTCTTCAAGATTCACCACTCCCTCTTGATTTACTGGGAGTACCGTTAATTCAAAACCAAATTCTTCTAATTGCTTGCATACATCATAGACAGCGGGATGCTCGATAGCCGTTGTCACAATATGCTTTCCTCGATTCTGATATCGAAAGGCAATCCCTTTAATTGCCATGTTATTACTTTCAGTTGCACCCGAGGTAAACACAACTTCCCCTGGCTGCACCCCTAAGAATTTAGCTGCTAACTGACGGGATTGGTTTAATATTTTTTCTGACTCAACACCTAGATGGTGAAGTGAAGATGGATTTCCGTAATAGTTTTGCAAAACCGATCTCATCGTTTCCACGACTTCCGGATGAGGGGCTGTCGTAGCCCCATTATCGAAATAAATCATAGGCACCTCCTTCATTTCAGCTTATCGTCGCTTGACCTTATTATTTCCCCATACTATGGAAGAAAAAGCTAACTCACATTATAACTTATCCAAACCAACGCATACAACTACAACTCACTTACCTACCTCTCTGTTTTCTAAAATTCTGAAAACCTATTTACAAACGACTTTCCCCTTGTTAGAATTATCAATAAATTATATATTTATATGCACCATAACGCGGTGAAGCAATAAAGAGAAATCATAAAGAACAGCTGGAGGGTTCAATCATGACAGTAACAGTGAATGTGGAAGTACTTAAGCAACTAGAGGAACAGATTCAATCATTACAATCTCAAATAAAGAAGCTTAACCAACAGGAAGAAGGCTTCGAACACTTAGACAGCGATATTTATCTTATGGAACTATACAATAAACAAATGAGATAGTATTTTTTTCGTTATATAACAGAGGCGTTGCTCCCGAATTGTGAGTAACGTCTTTTTTACTTCCATTATTTATCCAATGATACCAACTCCTTCCCCAAGTACAATAGAGGTAAGAATTTCTTACTCTACATGTTGCTGGATAGAAAGGGGCCTATACATCATGACAAGACAGCGATGGAAAAGATGGGTTGGACAAGGTATGCTAGCTACACTGCTTCTAAGCAGCACACAGGCAGCTTATGCACAAAACTATACCGTACAGCGTGGAGACAGTTTGTTTTTAATCTCTCAACAGTATGGTATTACAGTAGATCAGTTAAAAACAGCAAATCGTCTTACGAGTGACGAGATCTGGATCGGTCATACTTTAACCATTCCCCCTAAATCATTTACCTACACCGTTCAAGCCGGTGATACGCTCTTTCTGCTCGCCCAACGCTATAAAACGACGATAGAACAACTTACAACATTAAATCAATTAAACTCAAGTAATCTTCTCATTGGACAAAAGATACAAATCCCCGAAGGGAGTACACCCATTGTTACAGCTCCAACGCTGGATAGCTCAACCTATCTTGTTAAGCCTGGAGATATGCTCTGGAAAATTGCCCAGTCTACCAATACAACAGTTGAAGCCATTAAACAAGTCAATAAGCTTAGCAATGATTACATAGAGGTTGGACAAACATTAAAAATACCAGATCCCGGATCACAAGCTGTTCAGCCCACTCCCTTACCATCACCCGTGGACAAGCAAGTCCCTTGGGTTGAATATCAAACTCACACTGTACAAAGTGGAGAGACCGGCTGGACCATATCCTTAAAGTACGGCATCCCTTTCTCCGAGTTTCTTCAACTGAACAATATGACTGAAAAGAGTATGCTATCCATAGGCCAAAAAGTAAAAGTAGCGATTCACCATGTACCTGTTAAGCCTGTTTCTAGTCCTCAATCCGGTGAGCTGTTGGACTGGTCAACGGAGGCTCAATATGTATTTCCTATTGGGGCTACGGCGAGGGTCGTCGATATCGCTACAGGGCAAACCTGGAATATTAAACGTACCATCGGAGCCTTCCATGCTGATTGTGAACCACTTACATCAAGAGACGCCGAGATCATGAAGGCTGTCTGGGGAGGAAACTATTCCTGGTCGGTTCGCCCGGTTCTTCTTGAGGTGAATGGACGTCGTTTAGCTGCCTCCATGAGCTCGATGCCTCATGATATTCAGTACATTACGGACAATAACTTTGCTGGCCATGCGGACGTACACTTCCTCAATAGTTTACGTCATAAGGATGCCCAAGTAGACCCGCGACATCAAGAAGCCGTTCGACTGGCAGCAGGAATCAAGTAAACGAAAAAAGGGCTAACGCCTAGTCAACTTCAATACGACTAGACATTAGCCCTTCACTTTTACCCTACAATTACGGCATACATTACCCCTGGGCCATGTACTCCGATGGTTAAATCATTCTCTATGTCAGCCGAACGACTTGGACCCGTTACAAAATGCACTCCCGCTGGCATAGCTCCATCGTCATTTCTATAACTTACTTCTTTTAAAACTTCTCCAAGACGCGTTCTTAAACGATCAGCCTTAATGATAGCCATAAAGGCAGTCGGCAGAAGACTAATGGCTCTTCCCTTGAACGGGCTAGACATAGCAAGAACTGTTCCTGTGTGAGCGATGGCAAAATCCACAACCCCAATTCCAATATCTGCCCCTGCGGCTTTATTTAATAGATCTTCTTGATCTGGATTCCAGAACGTAACTTCTACATTGGAACGAGCTGATTCAAGAGAAAGATCCTTCAACTCTTCCTGATCAAAACAGAGGAGATACTTTGCTTCCATTGTACGGATCACGTGATGAATATAGGAACCCGCCTCCTCCATCGTAGAGACGCGTGTCACTTCTCCGCCTACCTTTTCCCAGTTTTCCATAAAAAGTTGAACTTTCTCTTCAAGCGAAAGATTGTACTCTTTCCAAAACTCCGGTGCCCCTCGAAAAGGGTGCTCGGGTGGCTTCGTAGTCTGATCCCTACCTAGTCGCTTAGCAATATGATTGATGAACTCAGCTTGTCTTCTCTTCGATTCCTTCTCGAGTTCAACTAGGTAATCCGGATTAGCCATTGTGTTTTCCTCCCTTTCCCCTTGAGGCTAGAATCTCTTGCATTCTTTTCTTTACCTGCGGGTCCATTTCTTGAAGCTCAGCTTGAACATCAAGATCTAAAGCTTTCCAGGAATCTCTAAATGACTGCTTAGCCAAGCTAGGTGCATACCGCTGAGATGTCCAACCTTTAAGTGGCCCTACCTTTGACTTAATCATCCCTTGGTTGACGAGAGGCAATTGTCCGATACTTCCTACCTTCAGCGATAGATGGTATCTTTTATGATTAGACATGACATAACGAAACCCTTTAAATGCGGCTCTCTCGGAAGCGGGTGAATATCCTTGTTCTGCTTTTTTTCTTCTTAGATAAACGAGCATGTCATGTAACGGAATTTGTACGGGACAAGCTTCCCAACAAGCGCCACACAAGCTCGAAGCATTGGCAATATCATCCCACTCCGCGACATTCCCATTAAGCGCGGGAGTTAAGACGGCTCCGATGGGGCCACTATATACTTTTCCATAAGAGTGCCCGCCTATATGGCGATAAACCGGACAAGCATTCAAACAAGCTCCGCAGCGTATACAATTGAGCAACTCCTGAAACTCTGGATCACCAAGCTGTAAGGATCTCCCGTTATCTAGAATAATGATATGCATTTCTTCCGGACCATCACTATCTTCAGATCGTCTCGGTCCCGTTATGACAGACATATAAACGGTTAGCTTCTGCCCTGTAGCGGAGCGAGGCAAGAGGGTGGCCATCACTTCAAGATCATCTAAGGTTGGAATGATTCGCTCCATTCCCATAAAGGTAATCTGTGTCTTCGGAACCGTGCTAACCATACGAGCATTGCCTTCATTAGAAAAAAGGGATATAGAACCTGTTTCAGCAATCGCAAAATTACAACCCGTCATCCCTATATCGGCTTCTAAGAACTTCTCCCGCAGCTTAGCTCGAGCGAAACCCGCTAGTACGGAGGTATCAGCTGGAAGCTGTTTTCCTGCTTCCTTGGAGAACAAGTCCGCAACTTGCTGCTTATTTTTGTGGATAGCTGGAATGATGATATGAGAAGGGGTTTCTCCTGCTAGTTGGATAATATATTCGCCCAAGTCTGTCTCTACCGCTTCGATCCCCGCATCCTCGAGAGCCTGGTTCATATGGATTTCCTCTGAAACCATAGATTTTGACTTCACAACGGATTGGGCCTGTTTCGCTTCGGCTATCTTCATGGCAATCTCAACAGCTTCTTCGCTTGTTGAGGCAAAATGGATGTGTGTTCCTTGAGCTCTAGCATTCTCAATGAATTGGGTTAGGTAATAATCCAGGTGAGCAATGGTGTGTAACCGGATTTGTCGTCCTCGTTCACGCCACTTGTCCCAATTCCCTTGCTCTTCAGACGCATTTTTACGTCCTGCTCGAAGCTTTTCTGTCGTAAACTTAACCGCATTACGCAGAAATTGGTCATTCAACGCCACTTTCGCACGATCTACAACGCTGTTTAGTCCGGATGTGCTCATACCTTGGCTTTCACCCCTTCATACAAAAGTTCAATAAGATGCATGACGCGAACCGGTTTTCCTTTATAGTGAAGGTGCCCTCCAATATTCATCAAGCATCCCATATCCATTCCGACTAATACTTCAGCTTCAGTTTCAAGAACATGTTGGGCCTTCTCTTCTACCATAGCACCAGAGATATCCGACATTTTTACGGCAAAGGTTCCCCCGAACCCACAACAATCCTCTCCCGATGGTAGCGGTACCAATTCCAGCCCTCTTACGTGTTGTAAAAGCTCTAAAGGCTCACTCTTAACTCCTAATAAGCGTGTCCCGTGACAGGAAGGGTGGTAGGTAACTTTATGAGGAAAGTAGGCGCCCAAGTCTTTCACACCAAGGACTTGCACAAGGAATTGAGAGAATTCATATGTCTTTTCAATAAACTGCTTGGCTCTTTTCAGCTGAACAAGGTCATTCTCAAAGAGCTTCTCGTAGTTATGATGAATCATCCCTACACAAGAGCCTGACGGAGAAACGACAAAGTCGCTATCTTCAAAAGCATCCAATAAGGTTACCGCTGCTCCGCGTGCATCTTCCCAATAACCACTGTTAAAAGCCGGTTGTCCGCAGCAGGTTTGAACCTCCGGAAAACAGAGCTTTATTCCGTGTTGTGAAAGGATTTTTGTCATGGCCTCTCCGACCCCGGGATATATTCCATCTACTAAACAAGTAATAAACAGGGAAACTTTCATTGATTGACCCTCCCTCTTTTCTGCCCATATCATCTTCTGCCCCTCAGGTCATCAGATGTCTTTTGTAGGTAAGTATACTTCATATTTAAAAGGTTGAACAGAGTTTTTCAAATGGAAAAATCCGAACAAAATTGTAAAAAGCCCGAGGTACAAAAAAATGACCTCGGACTTAATCTTTAAGATTACTTAAGCATAAACTCTTCAACACCTTGCAAATGCCTGAGCATGGCTTCTTGTGCTTGATTAATGTTCTGGAGACGGATCGCCTCATAGATGTTGCGATGATCATCTAGCAGCTTCTCGCCTACACCCTCAATCTCGTATAGTTTCTGGCGAGACGCCTTCATCGTTCTCTCCATCATCTCTGATATGGAGTGCATAACCGAAACTAGCATTTCATTATGGGAGGCTTGAGCAATGGCAAAATGAAAGCTCCAGTCCGCCTCATCACCCTGCTCCCGCAAGTTCCCATGATGTGCTTCTTCCATCTTGTCAAGCGCTTCCCCAATTAAGCGTAAGTCATCTACTGTTCTTCTTTCGGCTGCAAGACGCACAATTCCGGTTTCAATAACTTTACGCACTTCATATAGTGAACGAATATCCTGCTTTGTTACAGGTCTAATGGACTCTAATGTCATCTTTAACTCTTCAGGTTCAAAACGGGTTACAAAGGTTCCTTCTCCTTGACGAATGGTAACTAAACCCATGGTCTTTAAGGAGCCGATGGCTTCACGTATAGTAGATTGTCCAACACCGAGAATTTCTCCTAACTCTCTTAAGGATGGCAACCGTTCACCAGATTGATAGACACCTGAGATGATCTGATCGCGTAAATAATCAGCAACCTCTTCGTAGGTTTTACGCACTTTAAACTGCGGTTTCATAAGACACCTCAATGTTTGAGTCATTTGAGGAGAATTATATCATACAAGTTTAGATTTTCCCATCAGATATCTGATGATTATAAGGCGCGGTCTAGCAAGTCCATGATATGAATGGCTTCCATCTTTCCTTGCATGCCTGCTCGAATAATTCCGTTCTTCATCTGGAGAAGACAACCAGGATTTGAGGTCACGACATAATGAGCTCTTGTTTCCTTTACATGTTCCATCTTTCCGTCTAAGATTTGCATGGACATATCATAATTCGTAATATTATAAATTCCCGCAGACCCACAACAACTGTCTGCATTCGTCAGCTCCACATACTCTACTCCTGGAATGCAACGGATCAACTGACGAGGTTGATTGCGAACTCCCTGCCCATGGGCCAAGTGGCAGGAATCTTGATAGGTGACTCTTGCATTTAACGGTTTACTGAATGTAATCTGAGGAAGTTCGCTCAAAAGTTCATTTGCATCCCGCATCTTCGACACGAAACTCATCGCGCGTTCCTTCCATTCTGCATCATCGTGGAACCAGTGGTGATACTCCTTTAGAGCAGCACCGCAACCTCCTGCATTATTCACAATAAAATCCACATTCGCCCGTTCGAAGGCTTCGATATTTCGCTTGGCTAAACCCATGGCCCCGTCTTTTTCACCACTATGGGCATGAAGCGCACCGCAGCATGACTGGTTCTCTACAAACACGACATCACAGCCTGCTTTTTGTAAGAGACGAGCTGTAGCCTGATTGGTTTCATAGAACATCACGTCTTGAATACAACCCGTAAACAATCCAACTGTAAAACGAGTTTCTTTCTCCGCCTTCATGATTGACTGTCTTTTCTTTCTTTCCCATGGTGATGCTACAGTGTCTACTGCTTTTTGCATCTCTGCCATAGGTTTAGGCAAAACATTAATTAATCCTGTCATATCTGCTAGCTTTTGCATTCCTGTAGCCTGTGCTGCCCATAATGCAGTACCCAATAGCTTCATTCGTTTCGGTTTAGTAAATAGTTGCTCAAAAACAACCGTACGAATAATAGATGGCTTTTCCTTACTTTTCTTGCCGTCTTCAACTACTTCTCGCGCCGTCTCTACCAGACTTCCATAAGGAACTCCTGCCGGACAGGCCGTCTCACAAGCACGGCAACCGAGGCAAAGGTACATATTTTTCTCAAATTCTTCGTCTAGGGACAGCTGCTCTTTCGCAACTCCCTTCATGAGAGCGATCCGACCACGCGGGCTAGCATGTTCCATTCCCGTTTCCCGGTAGGTGGGGCAAGCAGGTAAACAAAATCCGCAATGCATACAGTTCATAATTTCATCCATATTAAACTTTGCCAACCAACCGTTACCATTTGCCATTATTAAAGAATCTGACTCACATGCAGGCTTTTGTTCTGGTTTCGCTATGGCACTCATTATTGTTTCACCACCACTCTGCGTCTTTCACTGTTAGCAAACATCTTGCCAGGGTTCATAATATTATTCGGGTCAAATGCTGCCTTCAGTCTTTTCATCAGTTCAATTCCGCCGTCACCGACCTTCAGACTTAGATAGTTCATCTTCGCCATTCCCACACCGTGCTCACCCGTAATGGTCCCTCCCATCCGAATAGCAGCATGGAAAATCTCATCAAACGCCTGCTCGACTCGGTGGATTTCTTCTTTATTACGCTCATCCGTCATGCAAGTCGGATGGAGATTTCCATCTCCAGCGTGACCAAAAGTACAAATCTGAACTTGATACTTCTCGGCCACACGTTCTACCTCTTCTACAATTTCGGCCAAGCGAGAGCGAGGCACTGTTGCATCTTCGAGAATCGTCGTCGGACGAAGACGAGATAAGGCAGCCAAGGCAGACCTTCTTGCAGCTAGCAACTTCGCGCCTTCCTCAGGAGTTCTAGCCACCTCCACAATGGCTGCTCCTTCCTGGCGAGCAATCTCCGCTATTCTCTCAATATCACGAACGACTTGATCTTCGCTTCCATCTTGTTCAATAAGAAGCATTGACTTCATCTCTAGAGGTAATCCTAGTTTGGCAAAGTCGTCAACCACTTTCATTGTCGATTGATCCATAAACTCCATGGTAGCTGGAATGATCTTTGATGAGATAACTTTTTCAACGGTGCGGGCTGCATCGACTAAGTTCCGGTAATAAGCAACGAGTGTACGTTTCGTTTCCGGTAATGGAACTAATTTCACTGTAATTTCAGTGATCACCCCAAGCGTTCCTTCCGATCCAACCATCAATCGAGTCATATCGTATCCGGCAACATCCTTCACGTTCTTTCCTCCAGAACGAAGGACTTCTCCAGATGGCAATACATACTCCAAACCCATAATATAATCTTTCGTTACGCCGTACTTTAGCCCGCGCATTCCACCTGCACATTGGGCCATATTGCCACCAACCGTTGAGATTCTCATACTACCAGGGTCTGGAGGATAAAATAAGCCAACCGCTTCAACTGCCTTATGCAAATCAGAAGTAACTACCCCAGTCCCAATTGTTGCTGTAAGATTCTTCTGGTCAATTTCATAGATTTTATTAAAACGATTCATATTGAGGACAATTCCACCTTCGACTGGAATCGTTCCCCCTGCCAGATTGGTCCCCGATCCACGGGGAACAATAGGAATTAAATGTTCATTGGCTAGCTTGAGTATAGCTGACACTTCCTGAGTCGTTTCAGGCATAATCACTGCGTCTGGCATTGACTGATAGATCGGAGTGGCATCATAAGAATACGCATACAATTCATTCGGACTATCTAAAAAATATTTACTCCCTACAATTGCAATAAATTTATTTTTCAATTCTTGACTAAGCATGAAACTTCCTCCCCCATCCAAATCATGTTAGCAGGTCATCAGACGAATTTTGTTTATACTCTATCATAAATGCGTAAAATTGTGTAGAGTATTTATTAATAATTGCTTTTGGAAATGACCGGAGGACGAACATGAACCTTACAAAGAAAAGCTATGAAATCATTGCGGAAGAACTGCAGCGCATTATCGAGTCAGGTGTATACAAACCAGGAGATAAAATCGATACAATCGAAAACCTGGCAAAAGAATACCATGTAGGTCGTTCTACGATTCGTGAAGCGCTAAGCCAATTAAAAGCTCGTGGCCTCGTCGAGTCCCGTCAAGGAGGAGGGACCTATGTTACGAATCCTATTCCCACTATTTCCCCCTTTCACGATATCCCAACATCCAATACGATGGAGTTAACTCAGCTCCTTCAGGTAAGAAAAATATTAGAGGTGGGCTGCATTGAACTCGCTGCTGAGCTTCGCACTACTTCCCATATTGAAGAATTAGAGCGTATTCTTCATCAGATGAAGGATGCGATAGGAAACGAAGAAATTAGCCAAGTTTATGATGTAAACTTTCACCTCGCCATTGCTAAAGCCACCCAGAATCCTTTGCTTCAATCGATGATGGAGGGAATATCTACCGTCATGATTCGAACCATTCGGGATACGAGAAAGTTATGGCTATATAGTAAAAAGGAATCAGCCGATCGGTTGTTCGAGGAACATCACCGGATGCTTCAAGCCATTATTCAGCGCGATTCGAATTCCGCCGTTACGGTCATGAGAGAGCACTTGTCAAAAGTTGAATCAGTTTTAAAGGACAGTTAACGCTAAGGAGGGGATGCCTCCTTAGCAGAAGGCTTCAAAAGGTTACAAAAATTTTTAAATGACCCTTGTCAAAACGTTTTCCTCTTTTTATAATAAGGTCATCTGATGATCTCATTATATTAATTTTGATATGATGTGCAGGGATCAAGAGTTCCCTGTCTATCATGTAAGCGATTGCAAGATCATACGGTGAACTAATTCTCTGGGGGAGGTTAATCCGATTTATGAGCACTGGTCTTTTAGCATTTCTATCCTTATTACCCATTCTATCCGTAGCTTTATTCCTTGTTGCCTTACGCTGGCCAGCCAGTAGAGCTATGCCAATTTGCTATATTGTGGCAGCTGGACTTGCTCTGTTCATATGGCAGGTTCCTGCGGCCCAAGTCGCGGCAGCTTCTGTAAACGGTTTAGTTACAGCAGGAACTCTGCTTTTCATCATTTTTGGAGCCATTCTATTATTAAATACGCTTCAAGAGAGCGGTGGACTTCGAACGATTCGCCAAGGATTTACAGACATTACACCAGACCGCCGCATTCAAGTCATCATTATTGCTTGGTTATTTGGTTCCTTTATCGAAGGAGCAGCAGGCTTTGGGACACCTGCTGCCGTTGCGGTACCTCTATTGGTCGGTTTAGGATTCCCTGCTATGGCAGCTGTTGTTGCAGGAATGATCATCCAGAGCACACCAGTTTCCTTCGGTGCCGTAGGTACCCCAATACTCGTTGGAATTAACAGCGGTATATCCTCTGATGAAGCTATTAAAGCTTTTGCTGCTAACCTAGGATATGGAGAATTTGGCCAATTCCTAAACATGATTGGTGCTAAAATCGCCCTTCTTCATGCTATTGGTGGAACATTAATTCCATTAATCGTAGTTGCTTTCTTGACGAAGTTTTATGGAAAGAATAGAACCTTTACAGAAGGATTAAAAGTTTGGAAGTTTGCTCTCTTCTCTGCTTTTGCCATGACGATTCCTTACTACCTTGTAGCTGTATTCCTCGGACCTGAATTCCCATCTATGATTGGGGGATTAATTGGACTTGCTATCGTCATTACAGCTGCTAAGAATGGATTCTTAATGCCTGCGAAGTCTGAAGTGTGGGACTTTGACAAAAGAGAAAATTGGGATGCTTCTTGGAACGGAACCATTGAAATTAAAGACATAGCCGCTCGCAATGGGAATATTAGTATGATTAAGGCCTGGACACCTTATATCCTTGTAGGTTTATTCCTCGTATTAACTCGCTTAAAACAGCTTCCATTCATGGATATGATGAGATCATGGACGGTGAAGTTCCCTAACCTTTTTGGAACAGAAATCAGTTCAAGCTTTCAGCCATTATATCTTCCTGGAACAATCTTTATAGCGGTATCTTTAATCACATTCTTCCTCCATCAAATGGACGGAGGAGCCTATAAGCGCGCTGTCACGAATTCATTTAAAACCACTTTATCTGCATCCGTAGCTCTAATCTTTACCGTTCCTATGGTTCAAGTCTTTATTAACAGCGGTGGTGGTGCTGCTGAATTTGCTAGAATGCCTATCGCTCTAGCTGATGGGGTAGCTGCTCTTACAGGATCGGCTTGGCCCATCTTTGCTCCCTTCATCGGTGGTCTAGGTGCTTTCGTTGCAGGTAGTAATACCGTTAGTAATATGATGTTCTCCTTGTTCCAGTTTGGCGTAGGAGAAAGAATTGGGGTCGATCCAACTTGGATGGTTGCCCTGCAAGCCATCGGTGGTGCTGCTGGGAATATGATTTGTGTGCATAACGTTGTCGCCGCTTCTGCTGTCGTAGGATTAGTCGGACGAGAAGGGGAGATTATCCGCAAAACGGTATTCCCATTTGTCTACTACGCTTTACTATTAGGTTCGATTGGTTACTCTATCGTATGGTACTCGCAAAAAGGCTTTTTCAACATCGGTACGTTTATCGCTATGGCGATCGGCTTTGCTGCCATTTGGGTTATTGCTACGAATAACAAGAGAGCAGCGGAGTTTGGAACGAGAAAGAACATTGCCTCTTAATCTTATATAAAGCAAGGGATGGAGACCAAAGAGTCTCCATCCCTTTTAACTTTTAGCTGCGAATCGCTTGCGCAACGGATTAACAATGTTAGTCGCAGCAATAACAAACAATATACTCATGACCAAATAAACCACACTAAACAAAATCCAAGGTGTAACAGGATATGTGGGAAAAGGAGCGACCTTCTCTCCCAGAATATCTCCTAATACGAAACCAGGGTTCAAAGCTGCAAGGATCTGTAAAAAAGCAGACTGCTCTCGCTCCCATTCCATCATTCTATAGAACTCCCACAGAAAGTAAACAAGAAACCCTGAGCCAACCCCAATGAAAAAGGTAAGGCAGTAAGCCACAATCGTGCTTACGCCCGTTCTCTTAAACCAAGCAGAGCAAAAGGCCCCTAAGCTCCCGAAGAAAACCATATTGACAGCAAAGAATATAAACACCTTGACTAATTGCTCTGGAGAATTCCCTCCATAAAGGAAGACAAAACTGTATAAAGGCAAGGAAGACACCAGCAGTAACCCAATGAAAGCAAGAGAGGTAAGTAACTTGCTTGCTACAATTGAAAACGGGGTTAAGTGGGTCGTTAACAAAATATTTAAGGTCTGTCTTTCTCTCTCTCCACTGATTGTTCCTGCTGTCAAGGCAGGAGCAATAAATCCGATCATTCCTAACTGAATGACAGAGAGAATCGTAAACATCTCACGACTTTCTCCAGGACGGAAAAAAGAGCGCTGGTACGGTCCCAGATAGATGAATCCCAACAGAATGGTTCCCATGATGAATAAGTAAGCCCCAAGAATCCATGCCGTTTTTCCTGTTCTGAATCGTTCCCTTACTTCTTTAATAATGACTGGATTGGGAAAAAAACCTTTCATTAGCTGCCCACCCCCTCGGTTATGGTAAGGAACACGTCCTCCAAATTCTCTTTCGCCTCTGAATAACTGCTTACAGGTATGCCTGCTAAAAGCAGGCTCTGCAATAACTCTGCCCGGTGATCCTCAGTACCGCTAAATTGAAAGCGTAAATATCGGTTCTTATTATCTACTCGCTGTACATAAGGAGAGGCTTCTAATATTCGCTCAGCTTCTTGTTCTTTATCTAACACCTTCAACTGCATGACCACGATTCCTCTCGAACCTGCCGTCATATCTTGAACAGGCCCACAAGCGATGAGTTTTCCCTTCTCAATTACTCCAATATCGTCACACAGTTCCGCAAGTTCAGGGAGAATATGAGAGCTAATGATAATGGTCTTACCCATGTGTCTTAATTGCTTTAATATTTCTCTCATTTCAATTCTTGCTCGAGGATCAAGGCCGGAAGCTGGCTCATCTAGGATAAGCACATCAGGATTATGTACTAAACAGCGAGCTAAACCAAGTCGCTGCTTCATTCCTCTTGAAAGGGAATCTACATAACTATCTGCTTTATTGGTGAGATTAACCAACTCAAGGAGATCTGCAATCAAGGCTGTACGTTTTCGTTCGGCGATCTGATAAGCACCACAATAAAAATCTAGATACTCGGTTGCCTTTAAGTTATCATAAACACCAAAGAAATCAGGCATATATCCGATGAGTCGCCGCACTTCAGATGGGTATTTCTCTACATCATATCCCCCCACAAAGGCTTGCCCAGATGTCTGGCGAAGCAAAGTGGAAAGGATTAGCATCGTTGTAGACTTCCCGGCACCGTTGGGACCAATGAACCCAAATACTCTTCCTTTTTCGATATGCAAGTTTAAGTCCGTTAAAGCCTCCAGCTTTCCATATTTCTTCGTCAAACCTATCGTCTTAATCATGGTTTAATCACCTGACCTTCTACAAGAAAAAAAGGTTGTGGGAGGAATACTCTCTCTTCAGACTCTTGATAGAAACGGAGCACGATCTCTCCTTGAGGAGTAATATATTCTTCTTTCTCAGTGCCTGTCAGAATGATCGGCTGATTGGACTCCACTGTATCCCAACGATCCTTCTTTACATTGTAGATTTTCTTCTCGAATGGCTTGTAAGGTGTTTCATTGAGAGGTACCTCTATTCTGTCTACCATTAATCCATTAGGTTGGACCTTCAAAGCAAAATTTAAGAATCCATTACTCACATAGTACCCCCCTTGAACTCCTTCCCAATTCCCCTTCGTTTCTCCTATCCTTAGAGGCAAAGTTCCGTATGGGTAAATCTGCTTCCCATTTGAGCTGGCTATGAGCGTTGTGTTTTGACGGACAATTGTAGAGTAATATTTTTTCTCTTCACGATCAACGACATTAAACACTTCGATTCCTTCCTCACTCCAACCTGTGATCGTTACAGGAATAGATGTTGCATTGTATTCATAATGACTACGTTGCAGTCTTTCCATTCGTTCGTGGCGATTCAATACCCGTCCTTCTTCTTCCCTATCCAGTAGGATGGAATCGGGAACGTACACACGCTTCAGTGACACATCGACTTCGATATCCTTCCCTCTCGGCAGATCACCTAGATGGATTTCCTGCATCCCTACTGTCACAAGCACATTCTTCAAATCAAAGACCGTCAGATTTCGAACCTTTCCTTTCACTCGTTCTTCATCAATGTATAGCTTATTCTCGATATATCCCACATCCTTGCGAAGAGAATGCGCATAAGCCTCCTTCATGGATAGATAAGGAATTTTTCTAAATTGAAAGCTTCCATTCTCGAAGGTGATGACACTCTCAGTTGATTCGGTTCTGCCCCTATGATTGGGGATGAGCGTAGCTCCCTCTACTTGCTCCACGGTAAATGTTCCTCCATCAATCATTAGGAAGGAGGTCGCACTATTCACTTCAGCTTGTTGGTCATGTAAGATATCTATGGCCGAAACCGTGTGAACAACGTCATCTTTTGCTACCATATACTTCCCAAGACCGTATATTCCAGCAGTCAAGAAAATGGATAAAGATGGAATAAGGAACCAGGCCCATTCTCTTTTCCCACGCCTTTTTAGTAGAAGAAAAAGACCTGGCGTAACAATTAGAATATACACAATCCAAATGGAACTGATGAGAGGGAAATGCGGTGGAGTCACTCCAGGCGTCATGTAACTAAGTTCCATTAAGCCATAATCCGAGATAGCTCTCATATCTTTTCTGGTCACCGAGTCCAATAACCATCTCTTCATTACCTGTTGCCAGAGGGCCTTGTTGCCTTGCCAGGAAGCGATGGGCTCTTCGGTTACATCATAGGCCACAGTAAGAATCGTTCCTTTACCAAAAGAAACAGCATGAAAGGTCTCTGTAGCCTCCTTTAAAACCGATACTTGATCCACTGGGGGCTTCATTTCTGAGAGCATCTCAATATCTTGAGATATTTTTCTGGTTTGTGTCTCTTCTGAAGAATAAGGTAATATATCTCCTAAGTACTTAACTGTAGATTCATAAGACCTTCCTCCGGATACGACCAATACACCGCCACTTAGTACCCATTCTTTTATAGCCTCAGACTGTTCTTTCTCCAACCCTTCAGCAAGATCACCAATAGCTAGAACATCTAAGTGATTCATAAGAATCGACTCTTTTGGAAGAGAAGAGGGCTTAATTTGTTTGATAGTAAGATTTCTTCCCTGTTCCGGGTGAGCCATGCTAAGAAAATGAAAAGCGTTGCTATCTCTAGATATGACTCCAATAACCCATTCATGTTGAGGCTGCAAGCCGGTCACTGGAATCCACTCGAGCTCTTCGCCTCCCTGTAGAATGCTAATGCCTACATGACGCCAGGCATTCATTAACTGATCACTATGGACATCGATTTCAACTGTCTTTTGCTCATCAGTTTCGATTTGGAATTGCTTGGGTTGAGATAATATCTGTGTATGGCCCATCTCTACCGATTGAACAACCATCTCTCCCGTAAAAGGTTGATCTTGGTTTTTCATGGTAACGTAAAACCGAACCATCTTGCCGTTCTTATAGATCCCATCCAATGGGACATCAACCGATATTGCCATGTTGAGCTTGTTGTTTTCCGCTTCAGCGGTTAGTCCTCCCTGTAGAAAAAAACATAGGAGTAATCCTATCATTAATAACCTATACATCATCTATTGTCCCCTTCTACTATTTTTAACTATCGTCGTACTTCTCCTAGTTTCCATTCCTTCCCCTCGGAAGTTTTGTATTCTACTAACAACCTATCCCCATCTTCGGACACGTGAAGGTCCTTAATGGACTGTGGAACATCTTGAGGGGCATGAAGAAGTACACGATGATGGGTAGAGTCGAGTGACGTCATACTGATCCTCCCTTCTGAATCAAGGAAAATGATATGCTGGTCCCCGATCCATTGAGGTGATGAACCTTCTCCTATTTCAGCCATTGTATTTCCCTGTTCATTTACAATCTTGATTACCCCTTGGTCTACAACAGCTAACTTCTGTCCACTTGGTGTTGGGGAAGGATCACTACCCACTGTGAATTCCAAAGTTTCGGGGGAAGTTGTACTAATCTTCCACACTTTCTGATCAACAGAAGCGTATAACCACTGTCCATCTGAAGACCATGCCATTCCATCCGTAGTTTCTGTAGGGAATTCTTCTAATAAGCGACTCCCCCCTCCGTTCATTTGAGAAACCCAAATTTGAGTACGCTGAGGAGTCGTCTTCATCCATGCCCATTCATCTCCTCTCGGAGACCAAGCCAAACTCGTATAGACTCCTTGTTGTGCGGGTAGAGACATTCGAAAGTTGCTTTGTTGTTTCTCATCTAAGACAATCAGCTCATGATTTGCAATCAAGGCAATACGATCCTGATTAGGTGCTAGTTGTGCGACTACCGCTGATCTTAGTTCTGGAGCAGTAAAACTCTTCATCGTCCGGATAGAAACTTTACCTCCTATTCCCATACTCACCGCCCAGACGATAACAATAGCTAACAAGAATAAACTAGGTCTAAACCATCTGCGCTTCTTTTGGGTCTCTGTTCCTACAGAGTTGCTAGTTTCAACATTTTTTAAAGCCATCATTTGGGCCATTAATTTCTTTTTCAATTCCGCCTTCAGTTGATAGTTGACGGGGACGGTTTCTCTCATTTGTTTCAAATGGTCTAGTAGATTAGATATAGTAGGATCTCGTTCTTCTTCATGCCATGAACGATTCTTTGTCATCTTCCTTCCCCCTCATAAAGCCTCTGCAATTGTCGAAGCCCTCGGTAAGAGATCATCTTGACCGCCGAATCAGATTTTCCAAGAACTTCAGCAATCTGATTGATTTTCAAGTCTGCAAAATAACGCAGGGTCAACACGTCCCGTTGGTCTTGCGACAACCCATTCATTTTTTCATGGAGATACTGAATTTGCTCTTTAGTCAGTGCTTTCTTCTCTGGCTGCCACGTTTCATCATCCTCGTCCATCATCCATGAGTTCGGCTCCATTGGAACCTCTCTCTTTTTACGCAAGTAATCCACAAACGTATTGTGAGCAATCCGAAATATCCAAGCAGCAAAAGGGTTTCTACGATCGTATTGGTGGAATTTTTCCAGCACTTTAATAAATACGGTTGTAGTCAAATCATCCGCGTCCCACACATTATCTGCTCGACATCGCAAATAGCGGTTAACACGATCAAAGTATTCATCATACAATTCTCCGAAATCTCTTTCTTCAATTTTGGGTTCTATATTCGACATTTCGGGGTCCTCCGAGGGAAATTCGGTTTGTAACGCCATCCCCATCGTTTTACCTCCTTTTTTGTAACTTTCGTTAACTGGCCAGTCAATTCAAGTTATTCGTTAATCTAAAATAGAGGACGATAGATAGGATTATATGGTCACAAACGAAAGATATATTTTTTAGAAGGTAGAAGTATTTACGTAACTTCCGAATTATTACATAATAGTAAAGACCACTTTCATCAGGGAGGTACGAATGAAAAAAACGTTAGGTATCCTCTTCTTTGCTGTTCTTTGGATAACAGGCTGTTCTACCCAAGGATTCAGCCCGGGGCAAGATACACCTGATATCTTACAAGAAAAGATTCAGTCTCAACAAGAACAAAAGCCTGCTACCCCCTCATTATCTGACGAAACCATACCAGAAAACATTTCACCGATTGTGCTCTCCTTTGCTGGAGATACGATGATGGCCGGGAGAGTAGCTGATATCGTAAAACAAAAAGGACGCGATTACCCTTTTACTGATTCTGCCCCCATCTTTCAAGAAAGCGACCTGTCTATGCTTAATGTGGAAACTGCCATTAGTACGAAGGGCGACGCAAAGCAGAAAGAATACACGTTCCGAAGCGATCCCCTTATGGCAGATGCCTTAAAAAAAGCAGGAATAGATATTGTAACCGTGGCTAATAATCATGCTCTAGATTATGGGACAGAAGCTTTTCTAGATACTCTCGATTACCTACAGAGAGCTGGGATAGATTATGTCGGTGGGGGGAAAAATCAAGAAGAAGCCTATGCTCCTATACGCATGGAGGTTAAGGGGAAAACTTTGTCTATCTTTGCTTTTAGCCGCGTATTAGCTGAAGCCAATTGGCATGCAGGCATCGGGCACCCAGGTATGGCTAGCGCTTATGATCCAGAGCTTGTCTACCGATCTGTTCAGCCTCACATTGAACAAAGTGATTACACAATCGTTTATCTCCATTGGGGACAAGAATTGGCGGAGCAACCTCTGCCCTATCAGGTTCAACTTGCGCACGGATTAATTGATTTAGGGGTAGATTTAGTCATCGGAAGTCATCCCCATGTCCTTCAAGGCCTTGAATGGTATAAAGGAAAATTAATTGCTTATAGTCTTGGGAATTTTGTTTTTACGACGAGCCGTGTACCTGAAGGTCGCCAATCTGGAATTCTACAGGTTACCTTAGAGGGTGACGAAATCGTCCCGCGATTTATACCCATGCATATTGATCAAGGGGCCGTTTGGCTAGCAGACGAAGGGGTTTCGGGGCAAATTATGGAGCGTTTGAACCGGCTTTCTAGCGGAGGAACTTGGCAAGATCAAACCTATCATAAAAAATAAGAGGCTGTGCTAACCACAGCCTCTTTTCTTTCTTCTCATTACCCTACAAGGGGAGGTGGAGTAAACATGGAGTACGTCACCATCATCATCCACCCTAAAAATACAGCAAGCCCAATATAAGATAATCCATATGTCCATCGAACCTGATTAGGCACTTGATAATATCCTTCTTCTTTAATCATAGCAGGCACGTTTTCAGGATACATACGGTAAGTCACCTGCATTTGCATTTTTAACTTTCCTTCTTCAATCTTTGTTCCCATCAGTCTAACTCTCTCTACGATACCAGACTCAAAAGGTAATGAAGCAATCCTTCCTAACCCAGGATAATAGAGATGGCAATACTCCTCACGTAAGCGGATATCGCTGGCTTGGATAAAATAAAGTTCACGTTGATGAGACTCGGCTGGAATTGGTAAGCCGCTTTCTAAGAATGGGTCCATATCCACCGTTGCCGTAAGATTCGTATCCTGCCGAACATCCTTAAGATGATCCTTTCTCACATACTTTTTGTACAGCTCCCAAGCAAACATTCCCCAAAAGATTAAAAAGATAATGGCTTTAAAGTACAGGATAACGAAAAGACCACCAACAAGTCCAACCACCCACAGCCATCTAGAAATGGCTGTTACAATTCTCCCACCATCAAGCGGATGAACGGGTATTAAGTTGATTAAATTTAAAAAGAAACCAACCTGTGCGACAGACAATAAAGCCGGTGAATCTAAGGCAACCCCCAAGCCTAATGCTGCTAAGGCACCTAACGTACCAATCACAGGACCCCCAAACGCTAAATAAGCCTCTGTTTGGGCATCAACTGGCTGCTTTTTCATTGTAATGAGGGCTCCTACGAATGGGATGAATGCGGGTGCTGATACAGGAATACCCTTACGCTTGGCTGCAAGTATGTGACCCATCTCATGAATAAAAATCATCACGACAATCCCTATCGCAAAAGACCAAGGATAAATAACAGCGTAGGCTCCAATCATCAAAGCCATACTCCAGATGGTGCCTCCGAATTTTCCTAACTTTAGTAAGGGTAACAGGAACTTGAGCTTCCCTCCAAACAATACGAGGAAAGCTATGATGCCACCAAACGACTTCCATTTCCCCGAGTTATTATTCTTCTTGTATTGATCCATGACAACCTCCTACGTAAAAACTTACCATTAGGACCTTTTCTATTATTTTAGCAGAAAGGCAGCCGTTATGTAACGAAGCTGTATTGCATTACGAGCTTGAAAAAAGGAAGCTCAAAAGAGCTTCCTCACTACCCTACGAATGGAGCAAATAAAATCGCACCAATCATGGAGATAACCCCTACACCTATGGCCCATCTACCAAGACTGTGTGCGCCTCTACGAGTTGCAACAAATCCAGCCCCAATCCCAATAAGAGCCAGTAAAAAGGGAAGAGTAAAGAGAGAAGCAAGGGAGAGGACTAAACCGACAATTCCTACAGCTGTACCACTACCTTCACCCTCCTGAACGTCATGTAAGGAGGATTGGGTCATGGTATCAAAGTCTTCATCTTTCTCCTCACGGATGGCTGGAGCAGGTAGACGCGGAGTAAATTCCGACGCCGTTTCCTCATTGAAAACTCTTCTTTCGGAAAATCGTTCTTGTTCCCTATCGCTACTCACTTGGGTTCCCCCTTTGCTGTTTAGGGTACTTATAGCATTGGTTTAACCCTTAAAGAATATGTTAACAAAAAAAAGGAAACACCTGACTAGAATAGTCAGGTGCAATGGGTAAAACTATTGCTTTTGTTTGAACGTACGGCAACAGGTTTCCGCAGAATTGGTTGCACGGTCCTTGTGCTCTGTCTGGATGCCCATTTCATCGGCCATTTCAGTATTATAGTCAGCATGGCGATCTACTTCCACCATGATAGCTGGGGCTACACAATTATTTCCTTGTCCCCAGTAAGTGCAGTTTGAAACAGAACATTTTACTTCTACAGCTGGCATATCCATCACCTCCCCTACTATCCTTTCCTTGTTATGAGCTTTGCATACTCATAACTTGGAGTTGTAAGGGAGGAAGTAATAACTATAGCACGAGCCCGCCGTCTACATTGAGAACACAACCATTTATATAAGCTGCTTCAGGGGATGCCAAAAACAAGTAAGCTTGAGCAATATCCTGAGCTTCCCCTAACCGTTTCAAAGGTACCTTTTCTTCCATTAGCTTTAATATCTTTTCTGGTACAGCCGCTGTCATGGGTGTTTTAATAAATCCTGGGGCTACAGCGTTTACGCTTATTCCTTTAGGCCCCAACTCTTTAGCCCAAGTTTTTGTCATCGCAATCACACCAGCTTTGGCGGCTGCATAATTTGTCTGGCCCATGTTTCCGTAAACACCTACAACGGAAGAGGTATTGATGATTCTTCCATATCCTCTCTCTCTCATAAAAGGAACAATAGCATGCGTACAGTTGAATACACCTGTCAAATTAATTTGAATAACTTGTTCCCATTGTTCAGGTGACATCTTATGAATCATGGCATCACGTGTGATTCCGGCATTGTTAATTAATATGTCTATTTTTCCGTGTTGGCCATGGATCTGCTCCATACTTTCGGCAACTTGCTTTTGATTACCTACATCTACCAGATTAAAATGGGCTTTTCCACCTTGTTCTTGAATCTGCTTAACGGTTTCAATCCCTTGATCCTTGTTGACATCACACACCGCAACCGTCGCACCAGCTTGAGCGAATAGTAGGCTCGCCTCTCTCCCTAACCCACTGCCTCCCCCTGTAATCACCGCGACTTGATCCTTTAATCTCATCCTCCATCCTCCTCTGCATTCATATATAGATAGGTATATGTAAAGGCATTTAGACTGTGATTCCTAGAACCAATTCTCAGTAAAGCATATTAGTCGATACCGACTTTTATCACCTATGGAACATTTATTTATCAAAAAATTTAAAAAAGAGCACCAGGATTCTGGTGCTCTCAAATCATGATTAATTATTGAATTTCCTCTAGATCTTCAATCGACACCGTTCTTTTATCTTGTGGTTCTCCTTCGGTGTGAACTCTGGCAGTTCTACTTTGAGCATCAATGCCTTCAATCCAAACCGAGGTTCCATCCACTTGAACATCAATTTTTTCTTTCGCCTCAACAATTTCCTGTGCTCGATTCAAATCCATTTCTAGTTTCCTCCCAAATCTTGTTATTTCGCTAGATGACTTTATTCTTTTCCTTTTTTAATTTTCTATACCTGATCATGGGAAATCACTCTTTTATCTTCGCAAGAGAGTTCTGACAAGGTATAATTTACATGTACTCTTTGAGGAGGGAAATGAATTGGAGAAACAGCAGCGTATTAACTGTGTAAAATGCAAGCACTATTATGTAACTTGGGATAAGCATAATCCACGAGGTTGCAAGTTCTTTGAGTTTAAAACCTCCCTCTTGCCGTCCCTTGTTGTTTTTCAATCCTCCGGCCAACCTTGCCTGAAGTTAGAACCAAAATAACCAAGGGGAGGATGCTGCATGATACGCCTTAATAAAATCTATTGGATCCTTCTTGTCACATTACTTACTGGGTGCAACCCCTTGTCTGGTAAGGATATGGTCATCATGGATATTCATATTGGAAGTGTCTTAGTGCAGGAAGAGGATGTTATATTTAAGAAAAATGGAAAGACCTACGTGGCTAAAGGTGAAGCTTCCAAATTTACGAACTTAAAAACGACAAAACAGGCTGAGTTTCAAAGATATTATGAAGCGAATGAACAAGACAGAAAAAACATACGAACGAGTTGGTTTGTGCGATTTGCCGACTACGGAGGAAAAATAACACTATTGGAGTAGAAGTTAGTGACTGAAGCCATGAATGTCTGTTCCCATTGATGAATAGATTAGTCTATATAGTCATGGGAGGAGGCATTTTTTTTGCATTTTCAAAAATGGATTATCTTTTTTCTCCTTAGTTTTTGGATGATTACACCGATGTCCGTTTACGCACAGCAGCCTAACTGGGACGTGGCACCTTACATTGAGATTCACAGCAAACGAACCATGGTTCCGATTAGATTTATTAGTGAGGAACTGGGAGCTGAGGTAAACTGGAACCCTGTATCGAAAACCGTTCTGTTAGATGCCGCTGAAAAGAATATTGTCCTAACGATTGGGAGTAATCAAGCTACCGTGAACGGAAAAACTCATACCTTGGACACCAAGCCAATGATCCGTGATGGTCGTACCTTCGTTCCCCTTCGATTCATTAGTGAGAGCTTCGGCGCACAGGTTGAATGGATAGGGGTTGAAAATAAAGTTGTAGTAAAGACAAATCACCATACGGTAGAAATGGTAATCAAACAATGGGAAGTCATTGGAAGCGGAAGAATCATTGGACAAGTAGATCCTCACTCCGTTGAGATTGAAACGAACAAGGGTCCCAACGTAGTCCAATTATCCCATCCTCTCATGGAGCAATCCATTTCTTGGAAAGAAGGCGCTTATATTTTATATAAATCCTACTCAGATGAACATAATAGACAGGTGATGACAGAAATAATACAAATGATAAATCCCACAAGGCCATATGGGGAAAATGAGCGGTTCAGTAAAGTTCATGTCATCCCATACGAGGGCAAGTATTGGGTGTTAGGATTAGCTCGAGTGTTTGAAGGTGTTACGGGCTATGTGGTTGAAGACGGTCACAATGAGTTAGTTAAAGGCCACGAAACAACAAGTAAAGGCGCACCTGAGTGGGGATTTTTCACCTTAAACTTGAATGTAAAAAAGATTCAGCCTAATTCCACCTTAACCCTCATCTTATTTGAAGAAAGCCCTAAGGATGGTTCAAGACAATTTGAACTTCCCATTGTACTCCCTTGATAGAACTAAGATATATAAAAGGGGTGTCCCGAAGGACACCCTTTTATTTATCTTCCTACGCCAACCTAAACACAATCCCATGCCCGCCCTTTGGGTACTCCCACTTAATATTCTCGTATGGGCATCCAATTCGACAGCTTCCACATTCATGACAGCCCTCATAGCCTACTTGCATCCGTACCTCTTCCCACTTGTACACCTCAGCAGGACAGAATAGAGTGCACAGCTTCTCCGGGCACTTCGTGGCACAGACATCATAGTCTAACACATGCAAGTGACTTTGCGTATCACACTTGAAGCGAATGCTATACTGCTTTTCCTCTAGATTATTTGACCTTGGTATGAGGCTCATTATTTCATCACCTTCCAGGCTCTATAAATATCTTGGAATGTTTGCCACTTCCCTCTTCTCTCCATCATGGAAGAGAAGATTTTCTTTTGCTTATCTCTTTTAGGTGTCCCATCAACGGTAAAGAAATCACTCGCAGCCTTATTAATAAACGGCATATATTCCTTAAAGTACTGTGGATAGCTCTCAAACGTGTGAGTGACATCCTTGTACTTCTTCAGGTCTTGCCCTACAAAGCTTTCCATCAGCTTGGTTCGATACGTGTCCAGCATATTCTCAGAGAAGTCATTAGCTTGCTTCGCTAGCACAACGGTCTCAGCGGCTAAGCGTCCCGAGGTCATGGCCATATTCGAACCTTCCCGATGTATAGCGTTAACCAATTGCGCAGCATCCCCACAAAGAATCACCCCGTTTCCTACAATCTTAGGAATGGAATGATAGCCTCCTTCAGGAATTAAATGTGCAGCATACTCTGATGGCTTTGCCTCCTTGAGCAATGGCTTAATCATCTGATGGTTCTTTACATATTCAAGCAAATCGTAAGGACGAAGCTTTGCTTTGATGAGACCTGATAATGTAGTACCAACCCCTATATTGAGGCTGTCCTTGTTTGTGTATAAGAAAGCGGTACCCAAGATTCCTTTTGTTGCGTCCCCAAATATTTCAATCGTACATCCTTGATTGGGTTCTAGGTTAAAACGCTCCTCAATCTTCGCGGCGGGTAGGTCCATGACTTCCATGACCGCTAACGCCACTTCGTCTGGGCGTAGCTCCTTATGAAATCCTAATTTCTTCCCTAACAAGGAATTTACACCGTCACATAATACGACCACATCTGCGTAAACATCGCCGTCTGGACGATCGGTACGCACCCCTACAACTCGGTTATCCTCTACAATACATTCTAGTACTACAGTTTCTGTAATCAGGAGAGCCCCAGCTTCAACCGCTTTATTGGCAAACCACTGATCAAACTTCGCACGTAGCACCGTAAAATTGTTATAAGGTTCTTTCGCCCATTCCATACCTTTATAACCAACGTTGAACAAAGAATCTTCACCTAGCACCCAGAATCTCTGCTCTACTACGGGTCTCTCTAATGGGGCTTCTTTCCAGAATTCTGGAACAACCTCCTCCATTTGCTTGCGATAAAGGACCCCTCCCATGACATTCTTGGATCCAGGATACTCTCCTCTTTCAATAAGCAACACCTTCAGCCCCGCTTGAGCTGCCGTTAAAGCACAAGAAGCACCCGCAGGTCCGGCTCCAACAACGATAACATCAAACTTTTCATTAGCCATACATTAATTCACCCCCTTGTTTTATCTTCGAGAATTGTTCTATAAGCTTTGGCACTATTTCAAAAGCATCCCCTACAATCCCGTAAGTTGCTACACCAAAAATGGGGGCGTTTGGATCCGAATTAATAGCAATAATATACTCTGAGTTTTGCATCCCGACAATGTGTTGCACGGCACCTGAAATTCCAATAGCAAAATAGATCTTCGGCGTTACCGTTGTTCCCGTCTGGCCAACCTGATGGGCATGATCAATCCAACCGGCCTCTACCGCATCTCGGCTCGCTCCCACACTTGCCCCAAGCACCTCAGCTAATTGATGACAAAGTGAAAATCCCTTCTCATCCTTCAGACCTTTCCCTCCAGCTACAATAATATGAGCCTCATCTAGCTTCACCTTGTTCCCAACATCCTTAACAATCTTAAGAACCTTGGTGCGGACTTGGTTCTCACTCATCTGAATTTGTTCCTCTATAAGTTCTCCACGCCGGCCCTTAATAGGCTCTATTGCCTTCATCACCTTGGATCGTACAGTAGCCATCTGTGGCCGATGCTTCTTACAAAGAATTGTAGCCATGATATTCCCGCCGAATGCCGGTCGACTCGCTTCTAACAGACCTGTTTCCTCATCCACATCAAGCAACGTCGTGTCTGCCGTTAGGCCTGTCTCTAAATCAGTCGCGGCCGCACTAGCCAAGTCCTTGCCATTCGAAGTCGCTCCATAGAGAACAATTTCTGGTTTGTACTTATTAACCAAAGTAACAAAACCTACTCGGTACGTCTCAGAACGATAATCCTTTAGTATAGGCTCATCGATGACGTAAACCTTGTCTGCCCCATATTCAAAAATCGTAGGTGCAAGGGATTTTACTTGGTGGCCAAGGAGGATACCTCCTAGTTCCACGCCTCGTTTGTCAGCCAATCTCCTTCCAGCTCCTAATAGTTCTAAGGAAACCCCAGCAATTTCTCCTTCATTTTGTTCGATATAAACCCATATCCCTTTATAATCCTCTAGAAGCATCGCCATCTAAGCTCCCCCCTTCACCAGAAACAACTCTTTTTTCTCTTTTAAGAGAACATCAATAATCTGTTTGACCTGCTGATCAGGTGAGCCTTCTAGCATTTTTCCTCCTTCGGGCTTAGGAGGACTAAACATTTTACCAACAATAGTAGGAGATCCTTTCAACCCCAATTGCGTGCGATCCACATCTTCCAAATCATTAACCGACCAAATCGTTGGAGCATAACGTGCTGCACGAATCATGTTTGGAAGCGGCGAATAGGAAACTTCATTTATTTCTTTCTCAACGGCTAATAGACATGGTAGAGTAGATTGAATTACTTCATATCCATCCGGTAGCTTCCGATGAACAACAATCTCTCTCCCAATCTCATTAATCGCTTCAATTTTTTTCACAGATGTTAAAGGAGGGATATCCAACCTGCGAGCAATTCCTGGTCCAACCTGTCCCGTATCCCCATCAATGGTCATTTTCCCTGTCAGAATTAAATCAATGGGCTGTTGCTTTGTTAATTTCTCGATCGCCTTGGTTAGTGCATAGCTTGTAGCTAAGGTATCCGCCCCTGCAAACGCCCTGTCAGAAATCATATAGCCAGCATCCGCTCCAATTTGAATACACTTCTTAATTGCGGCTACTGCTTGCGGTGGTCCCATGGTAAGCACGCTTACTTGGCCCCCGTACTTCTGTTTAAGTCTCACAGCTTCTTCTACCGCGTGAGCATCGTAAGGATTAAGAATGGCAGGTACCCCTCTGCGATCAAGTGTATTCGTTTTGGGATCAACTTTGATGATCTTGGTGTCTGGAACTTGCTTGATACAGACCAAGATGTGCATATCTTCTACTCCCTCCCCTTTTCTCCCATTATTCTTGATTCCTTCACCGGTTGTGATAGTTTTCACAACAGTTTAATTAGTTTGAATATTACAACACCATTATACAATCTTGTTCTTATAGTGTATATGAATATTCGGAATTATTTATTCAAAAAATTTTCATAACACAATGGAAGGAGCGCCCTTTACAATAAGCACTCCTTCTCTTTAAAGACTAACTTGAAAATTGCTCCTCTTCCGTTGAACCCTTCAGAGCCGTAGTCGACGACGTTCCTCCTGAGATGATCTGGGAAACCTCATCAAAATATCCTGTCCCCACTTCTCGTTGGTGTCTCGTTGCGGTATATCCATGAACCTCACTGGTAAACTCCGCTTGCTGCAACTCAGAATAAGCCGCCATTCCACGATCCTTATATCCTCTTGCCAGCTCAAACATGCCATAATTTAAAGAATGGAACCCAGCAAGAGTAACAAATTGGAACTTGTAGCCCATCTTTCCTAGTTCGTTTTGGAAATTTGCAATAGTTTCATCATCTAGCTTCTTCTTCCAGTTAAAAGAGGGGGAACAGTTATAGGCGAGTAATTTATTAGGATATTCTTTATGAATCGCTTCGGCAAACCTTCTAGCCTCTTCAATATTCGGTTCCGATGTCTCACACCAGATCATATCTGCATATGGTGCGTAAGCAAGACCTCTGGCAATAGCCTGGTCTAACCCTGCCTTGGTTCGATAGAAGCCTTCTGTCGTCCGCTCCCCTGTAATAAAATGATGATCGTAAGGGTCTGCATCGCTGGTAATTAAATTTGCTGCGTTCGCGTCCGTTCTTGCAATAATCACAGTAGGAACTCCCATCACATCCGCCGCGAGCCGCGCCGCAATTAAGTTGCGGACAGCAGATTGAGTTGGGATCAATACCTTCCCCCCCATATGACCACATTTCTTCTCAGAAGCCAATTGATCTTCAAAATGTACACCAGCTGCTCCTGCTTCAATCATGCCCTTCATTAATTCGAATACATTCAACGGTCCTCCAAATCCGGCTTCAGCATCTGCAACGATTGGCGCAAACCAATACGTTTCCCCCGCTCCTTCTGAATGTTGAATCTGGTCTGCTCTTTGCAATGCCTGGTTAATGCGTTTCACTACTTGTGGAACGCTATTGGCTGGGTATAAGCTCTGGTCTGGATACATGTGTCCCGCAAGATTAGCGTCTGCCGCTACCTGCCACCCGCTTAAATAAATCGCTTTTAATCCCGCTTTTACCTGCTGAACAGCCTGATTTCCAGTTAACGCTCCTAATGCATTAATGTAATCCTCTGTATTGATGAGATTCCATAAACGCTCGGCTCCCATTCGGGCTAGTGTATACTCAATTTGAATGGATCCTCGCAGTCGAATCACATCTTCGGTAGAATAAGCTCTTTCTATCCCTTTCCAACGGTCTGCCTTCCAGTTTTCCTCTAATTTTTTGATCTCATCATGTCTTGTCATATTCGTCCTCTCCTCTATTTGTCTTTTTCAACTGCAATATAACTGTTCCTCACGTTTCTAAGTATATTGTTCCTCTTACACTATTATGCAACAGTGGTATATTTTGTGTTTGTATTATAGTACAACACTTTTAGCTAATAAAACAAAAAGACAGCCCTTCGTAGGACTGTCCCTAAATTATGCTTTCTTTTTTCGAATAAGACGACTTAAGCCTTCAGAGTAATTAGAGGCTACATCGTAGGCCTCTTGAGCCAAGTAATAAGCTTGCTCATAATCCGCATTACGAAATGCCTGTTCGGCTTCCGTTAACATCTCATTCACATCTTTTAGTGTACTGCGATAGCGATTGGTCAGCTGAATTTTTTCCTCAGCCATTCTACTGTACTTGAACACAGATTCCGCGTATTGAACTAACTGTGTAATGTACTCACTAGCCTGCTTAACCAAACTATTCACTCGTTGAAGCTCTAAAGGCACTTCATTTAGTGACATCTCAATTTCAAAGAGAGATTTCCTTCCATCCTCCATCATCTCGACCAATCGAAGTGGAATTCCAGGGAGATTCTCTCGTCGAATCTGTTGCTCTACTCTTACGATTTCAGCTTGAAGGGAGATCACAAGATCCTTTGCTTCGAATTCGCCTTTACGAAGTTCTTCTAGTTCTTCATAGGCCTTGTCCCTATGACTCATTAGATTCTCAATATCTTGCTCAACACCAGCCAACAGATCTGCAGCCTGAATGAGCTCGAGATCATTCCCACCATCCATCTGCCTCGCAATGAACAGCTGATCTGCTGCTTGTTTGCAAACCTTCTGCAACTCCAAGTAATAATTAAATATCGCCCCCTCTTGCACACGATAGCGCAACGAGAGTTCTTCTAATTCATCCTTAAGTTGCTTACGCTCTTGCTCTAATGTATAGAGGATCGGCGGAATCTCCGTTAAGTAGTGATCTACCATCCCTTTCTTCGTTACCAGTTCCTCCATCAAATCATAAACCGCATCTACCTGTTCCTTTACACCATCTACTTTTTCGGATAAGCCTTCAATCCTACCCTCATCAAGCATATTCTGTAATTGGACAAGTTCTGTTTGTAGATCTGCTAAGAGATTCTCAAAGTGCTCCTGTGGAATTTGGTATCCATGGTCCAACATCTCTTGAATGCCTTCTTTTAGTTGGGAGATCTCTCGTTCTAAACTCACGGTGACTTCTTGCTTGAGTTTCGGGAATCGATCTACAGCACTTAGACTATCTATTAGGATTTGTTTTTTCTCTTTGATTTGATTTAGAAATACGGATGGGTCTGTTTCAATTTCTGTTGGCATAGCTCTTAGCCAATGATCAATTTGCTCATGCTTCTCACGAAGTTCATAGAAGGTGAGTCCATAATGTAATCTAGCCTCATCCAATTTTCGTTCAACAAGTACGCAAGTCTTCTTCACTTCTTCTAATAATCGTGCGCATTCCTCTTCTGCCACTTTATTCTGAAACATCTTGCTTTGTACTTGTCCTATCTCATGATCAATGTGTGCTAATAAATCCTTCGTTTGTTGGATGTGGTAGGCCGACTTATGAAAACGGAAACGTTCACACATGGATTCGGCCTCAAGGAGGCTAAACTCTGCCGCCGGCAACGAATCCTTCCGAATCTTCTCAACAAGATTGTTACCTAGATTTGCTTTTCCCTTAGGATTTGACTCATCATCTACAACTAGATTCTTCAGCTTGTCTTCGATAACATCCATCCAACTCTCAATTTCATCCATCTCATTATTCAGCTTTCTCCGTTGCATCATCACGTAGATTCCTAAGGTAAGGATCCCTGCAAGAATAAGAATGGTAGTTATCAGCCAGGAAGGCATTCCATCAGACTCCTCCGCTTCTCCTTCTATCCCTTTAGCAAGCGTTGGTTTAGATCCACTTTGTACTGTTTCACTAAACTGCTGAACGACGGTGGACAGTCCTGTCATATAGGACTTCTGCTTAGCGTATGGAGTAAAGAAGTGATCTGTAATCCCAGAGATTGTATCTTCCGTTAGACCCTTAGATGAGAAAAAGGACCCTGCTCTTACTCCTAGCTCTTCCTTTTGCTTATTAAAAACGAGCAGCATCTCATCTTCAGCCATAGCGTAATTCTCATAAAGCTGAGCGGCATATTCTTGAGTGCCTAGCTCTTCTGTGGAAGGGATGATCACAATTTTATATTTTTCCGGTAGTTTAACAATAATTTCTCCTAGCTGTTTAACTTGTGACGTATCCATGACACTTTCATGGTCTTGCACAATTGCATCCGTCTTGGATGGAAACGACTCAGCAGCTACAGCCGTGGTCAACAACATTACACTTGTATATAGTAAAATCAAAGATTTTCGCATTATGGAAACCATTGGTAATTCTCCCTCGAATCAAAGTAAATACATGTCATCTATAGCCAAATTTGGCTTACCTTTTATATTTCTTTTTCAATAAAAAAAGTTCCTGCTTGACCAGAAACTTTTTTCAACATATTTCATCATTTTTTAATTGAGAGAACCATATTTTCGACAAATATCTTACGTATTCTTCCCGATAATTGTCGTCTAGCGGTTCGACATAGAACACTTCTCTAATAATTTGAGGATTAAAGTATGGGAAGAAAATGCTGCTCATCATGTGAATGATCTGCATATCCACCTCAAGGTCCTGGCGAAACTGTCCTGCTTCAATTCCTCTCTCAAGGTGAAGAGAAAAGTTGGCTTTTAATTTAGCAATATATGTACTCATCACTTCACGTATGAGCATAGAATCCACACTGAGTTCACGTTGAATGATCCGTGACACTTCTAAGTTCTTACATTGATAGCCAATTACAATATCAACTACTCTCATTAAATCGGCAAAGCTGTCACGGTCCTCAGCTTGTCCACTCTGATCAGCCTCTAGTTCAAAAAAGAGTTTCTCAAAATAATCAACCATGATCGATTCCAAAACACCCTGTTTATTTTTAAAATGATAGCTTACGAGGGCCGCATTGACCTTAGCTGCTTCGGCAATTTCTCTAATGGATGTACTGCCGAAACCTTGAACTGAAAAAAGTTCAATCGCTGCTCGTAAAATATGCACCTTCGTGCGATTAGCCGTTCTGCTCACGATGTAATCCCCCTTAATTCTTTCTCCCGACCTTACCCTCTAGTCTGGAATAACGGATGTGGGACGTCTTTCTCTCTATATTTTATCACTCGATCGATAGCAATGTGTATGATCCACCCCAATATTGACCATAAAACAAGGTCAAGAAATAAAAAGGTGAATAAGGCAACGATTACCGCGATCGAATAGGAATGCAACAATGATACCAAAGTACGGTGAACTAATTCATATACCTTATTTTTTAGCCAGGCAGACGGAAGCAAGTGAAGCAGTTTAGGAAGGGCCAAAAAGATGAGGAACCCGGTCCAAGTGGTGCCATATATCAGAAAGACATAAAAAGCAACCACCATAATGAAAGCGTTTTCTATTCGATATAAAATCCTTTCCAATGTGTCTCACCTCCTCCCTTCTATTTTATTCCATAACCACATAAAGAGTACATACAATTTTGTGATTTTTTCTATAATTTTCAAAAAACTTTATGATTTTAATTATTCTGTTAATTTGTTATTCTTAGATAAACAAACGTTCAACTACAACAGGAGAAGTCTATGATGAAGAAAAAGGACTTATTTATTCTCTTTATATCTTTAACTATCCTTCTTCCCCTTTATATCTCATCCGGTATCTGTACTGTTAAGAATCAGATTCACTATGGTTTTAACGAAGCGAAGACGATCCGTGTCATGACTTACAACATTCGCGGGGCCAGAACAGATAACGGAGATGTTCATCTGTCAACCATCGCAGAGCAGATTAGAGCTATGAACCCAGATATCATTGCTTTACAAGAAGTTGACTTCCGACTCCCTCGATCTCACTTTCTGAACCAGACCAAGATATTAGGCGATCTCCTTCAGATGAATTATTTATTTGTTCCTAATCAGAACTTCCTTATTGGATCTTATGGCAATGCCATTTTAAGCAAATTCCCCATCACTGATTTTGAACGGCATCTTTTACCCAGTAGTCTTGAGAACAGAGGACTTTTGCGAGCACAGATAAATACAGGTACAAGGGCCATCGATGTTTATACCACACACCTTGGCCTAACCACAAAAGAGAGAACAGCACAAATTTCTTCTTTAGCATCAACAATGTCCATGAAGAATAGTCCTAAGCTGCTGCTAGGAGATTTCAATTCCAGCCCTATGGAAGTTCCCATTCAGTCTATACGCTCACTGTACATCGATCCGGTTTTCGAGAAACAATTGGACGTCATAACCTATCAACACAATAAGAAAAGAACACAACTAGATTATATTTTTCATACAAAAGACTTCGTTTTTGAAGGCGTTTTCACTGAGACTTCCCTTATTTCTGATCATAATCCGCTCATGTATTCTCTCATCTTAGATAGTATTAAAGAGTAACTAGAGTAATTTTCTCGAAAAAGCGAGGACCCGTACCACTTTATAATAGTGGGTACGGGTCTTAATTCCTCGCCTCTTAAATACCAGCTACACGACATTGATTACGTCCATTTCTCTTCGCTTCGTAGAGGGCCATATCTGCCGAGTTAAACAAAGACTCAACCGTTTCCTCACCTAAATCCTCTCTCCATGCTGCAATTCCTAAAGAGATTGTCACTTTTGGCTTTGTTTGATGTTCGATTCTGGAGCGTATTCGTTCAGATACTTCAAGCGCTGTTTCTAAAGTTTGTCCAGGTAGATAAACAGCTAGCTCTTCTCCTCCCCACCTTGAGGCGATATCAGTTTTTCTTACACTTGTCTTTATAATCTCCGAAACTTGAATTAAGATCTCGTCGCCCACTTGATGACCATACGTATCATTCACTCTCTTAAAATAATCAATATCCATCAAAATGAGGGCCCCTTGTTTATCCTGCTTCACAGAGTACGACACGTGATCATTAAGAAATTTCCGGTTGTATAAATCGGTTAAGGTATCTGTGATCACCATTCTCTCTACTTCATTATGAAGAGATGCATTGCGAATCGCCATATTAACATGCTGGGCCAGAATTTCGAGAAGTTTAAAGTCATCAAAGGTAAAAGAGTTGGGATGACAATCTGAAACGAATATGGCTCCTTCTATTTCTTGCCCATTAAACAAAGGCACTCCTAATAACGAACGGAACGGCATAAGAAAGGTGGAACCGTCTTCTTCCACTTGATAATCAGAAAGTATAACAGCTTCTTTCATATGAAGAATCTTTGCTAACTCTCCATCCGTTGCTGGTACCTCTAACCCATTATGATCCGCGTTCGTTGAGGCAAGGACTGTAAAATTTTCCTCCTGAGGAATTCGCTGAAGAATCACACAATACTCCGCATGATAAGTCTCCATAAGCTTGTCCAACACAAACTGCAAAATATCCTTCAGATTCAGACTTCTATTTAATTGTTTAGCCATTCCATTAATGAGAAGTAGTTCGCGAATTAATTTTTGAGACTGTTGGTACAACTGAGCATTTTCAAAGGCATTCCCTGCTGTGTCTGCAAGGATCGTAATGTATTCAATATCTTTAGAGGTCATTTGGACAGGTTGGTCGGAATACATCTCTAAGATTCCGTAAATCCCTTGCTTTCCTCGCAACGGAGCAGCCAAGGTGATCCTTCTGCCATTCTCCGATTGGTCATATTCACGTATGATCACTTTCCCTTCCATAAATGCCCGTAAACTAACCTCATCCTCATTCATATTGAAATTGAAAGTTTTGAAGGGCATCGTCGTGGAAGAATCATGGGAAAGCCATAGGTCTACCTTCATTGTAGGGAATAACATGCGGATATTATTGACGATAGAAGGCAAAACCTCATCAACGTCAATGGAAGAATGGATCTTCTTGGTGATGTGGAACAGCATTTCATGTGTGCGCATTTGTTCTAGTTGAACATCAATGGAAACCATGAACCCTTGTAAAAAGCTGATCATCGCTTCCTTAGGAAAAATACCATCCCCTTGTATCCCGATATGATAGGACTGTTCTTCAATGTTCATCAAGAAAGCCGTTGCCACACTATATGCGGATTCTTCGGCATGAATGACTTGAAACCATAAATCCTCCCCGTCCCACTTGAGTTCTTCTAATGGGTACAAGTTAGTCGCAGGTCCTATTGAGGTACTGTTAATCACAGTGCGACTTGCGTTAATAAGAAAGAAAAATCCCGAAGACGCAATAAAACGTTCAGGAGTTACTCGGTCTTTCAGATTTTTAAAGGCATCAACGAGTTGTTCTTCCTTAGTGAGTAGCCTATGTTCGAAACCTGTTTCTGAATAAATGTCGGGGTATGCATTCACAAGCTAGCCCTCTTTTCCTACCTTTATTGTTCTAGATGGGTGGAATCATTGACTGTATGAACCGTCCACTTGCCATGCTGAAAAGAAATATGATTAAACGCTGTATTACTTAATTTGGTCTTTCCTGTACCAAAGGTTCCATCACTAAACAACAATAAGAGAGCATTAATTAATCCACCGTGACTAATCACTGCAATATGCGAATTAGGATAGCGTTGACTAAGGTCCTTAAGCTTGTTTACCGCCCGGTCTTGCATAGCCTCCAATGTTTCAATACCATACTTTCCACCTACGTGCTGACCTGGTTCATAGTCTGGGTAGTTTTTTCTTATTTCTTCATAATCTAGACCTTCCCATTGACCGTAGTTACGCTCTCTAAAATCATGAACTTGAATAAAGGGTACGTTTATATGATATCTGCTGACTTGTTCAGCCGTTTGCCGTGCACGCAATAAATCACTGCTACAGATAAGTTGAAGAGGTAGTGTCGACAATCTCTTAGCGACTTGATCAGCTTGTATTACTCCCTGCTTATTTAAAGGAATATCTGTATGCCCTTGAAGCTTCTTCCATTTGTTCCAGTCTGTTTCTCCATGACGTATTAAATAGAAATGGTTGATCAATTTGATTACCCCTTATCTTATCACATGGTACTAATAATTATATGATATTCTGTAATTTGTTTCACCATGTTTAAAAGATAAATGAAATCCAAACTTTTCCCTGTTCAAAAATTCGCCTTATCTATTCGCTTAATGATCATCTTCTTGACTTTTCTTTTATTGCGTATATAATTATATTCATGTGTTTATAAAAGGGTAGCAATGATTTTAGGTAAAAACGGTAAACGAACCCTCTTCTAGTTTATTCCCATAGGGACCGCGGCTGGTCTTCCCTGTGGAGCACACTGCGGAAACGCTACCGTCCGAATTGGGTGCCAATTAAAGAATAAACTAGCTTACCGGAAGTTAACACCTGATAATCTATAATAAAGGAGATATGAATAATGGCACGTTATACAGGACCTCGTCACAAACTTTCTCGCCGTCTAGGCATTTCCTTAGATGGTACTGGTAAAGATCTTAAGCGTAATTACCCACCAGGACAACATGGACAAGCTCGTCGTAAGCTTAGCGAGTATGGTGTTCAATTACAAGAAAAGCAAAAGCTTCGCCATATGTATGGAATGAATGAAAAGCCTTTCCGCAAGTTGTTTACACAAGCAACAAAAATGCAAGGTGTTGCGGGTTCTAACTTCATGAAACTTCTTGAGTCCCGTTTGGATAACTTAGTATACCGTTTAGGTTTTGCTACTTCCCGTCCAGCTGCTCGTCAATTAGTTGTTCATGGACACGTAACGATTAACGGAAAGAAAGTAGATGTTCCTTCTTACCGTGTACAACCTGGCGATGTAATCGGACTTCGTGAAAAGAGTCAAAACCTTGAAATCGTGAAGGATGCGCTAGCTGCTCGCACTCATCTTCCTGGCTACCTTAGCTTCAATGAGTCTGCATTAGAAGGTGCTTATGTTCGTCTTCCAGAGCGTGATGAGCTTACTTCCGAAATCAACGAAACACTTATCGTAGAGTTCTACTCTCGTTAATAGAAAAAAGAATCAGGATAAACTTCCTGATTCTTTTTTTATGCCTACCGTGAATTACATACGGCAGGCACTATTTAACTATCCTAACTTTACCTTGGCAAACTTTCTTTTCCCGACTTGTACGATCATCGCATCTTCCACATTGATCTGCGCTTGTACATCTTCGACTTTCTCTTCATTAAGCTTTACGCCACCTTGTTGAATCATTCGACGGGCCTCACCAGTAGACGCTGTTAGACCAAGCTCTACGAGCAACTTGGCAATCCAGATTCGCCCATCTTCAAGAATACCAGATGAAATGCTTACTTCAGGAATGTCAGTTGGTAAAGCACGTTGCTGGAAGACTCGCTTAAAGTTCTCCTCAGCTTCTACTGCCGCTTCTGATCCATGGAACATGGTCACAAAGCGCTTCGCAAGGTTCATTTTTGCATCACGAGGATGGACGTTTCCACTTTCTAATCCAGCTCGTATTGCTTCTAACTCCTCATTTGAGATATCGGTTACAAGCTCATAGTATTTCAGCATAAGTTCATCCGGAACAGACATCGTCTTACCATAAATTTCGTTCGCTGCTTCCCCAATGCCAATATAATTGCCCAAGCTTTTACTCATCTTTTGAACGCCGTCCAACCCTTCTAGAATCGGCATCATGATGGCTATTTGCTGCTCTTTGTCGTACTCCTTTTGAAGCTGACGACCCATTAATAGATTAAACTTCTGATCCGTTCCTCCTAATTCTACGTCACTCTCTAAGGCTACAGAGTCATACCCTTGCATTAACGGGTAAAAGAACTCATGAATACTGATAGGCAACCCTGTCTGATAACGTTTGGAGAAATCATCTCTTTCTAACATCCGTGCGACAGTTACATTCGCTGCTAAACGAACAACATCAGCAAAATCCATCGGAGACAGCCAAGTGCTGTTATAATAGACCTCTAACTTACTTACATCCATCACTTTGGCAAACTGCTCTACGTAAGTTTGCGCATTGCGCTTTACATCTTCTTCTGTAAGCTGTTTTCGAGTTTCTGATTTTCCAGAAGGATCGCCAATTCTACCTGTAAAATCACCAATTAATAACTGAATCGTGTGACCCAATTCTTGAAATTGACGCAATTTATGGAGCACAACAGTATGACCTACGTGAAGATCAGGTGCAGTAGGATCTAGACCTAGTTTGATTTTTAGAGGAGTGCCGGTCACAATAGATTTCTCTAGTTTTTTCACCAGTTCATCCTGCGGGACGATTTCAGCTACCCCTCTTTGAATAATAGACAGCTGTCGTTCTACTTCCTTTTTTTGCTCCTCGTTTAATATCCACTTTTTCTCTTCCGTCATTTAAGCTCACCCTTTCCAAAAAATAAACATAAAAAAACACCTCATCCCCACTTAGGGACGAGATGTCTGCTCGCGGTACCACCCTAATTGAAGAACCCTGCGGTTCTTCCACTCTTCGGTTAGGTAACTCCAGGGTGTAATTCTTCTCTATCCGTGGATCGGTTCGCACCAAACACCGACTCTCTGTTGCCAGCAAAATAGAAAATACTAAAAAACCTTTCTTCGTTACCACATATAAGTTTATATTTATATGATTACCATAAAATAAAGGTAAATGCAACGCAAATTCACCTCCGTTGCATCTTGTGCTATAATAAGGACAAGCGTGGGGCTTTCATCTAGGGAGGAAATATATGAACGAACAAAATCAAACCAGGGATAAGCCAAGCACTAGAAGACGAGTGTTGCGAATCCTTTGGAGTATTACACAACTTACGATCTTACTCATATTTATGGGAGTCTTTTTTGCCGGAGGAGCAGCGGCTGGATATATTGCCTCTTTAGTGAAAGAGGATCCTGTTCGCTCTTATGAGGATGTCAGTGAACAAGTCTTCTCCAACCACTTAACGGGGTTTGCATATTTTAATGATAAAGCACTTATTGGCCAATTGCGTGCAGAAGAAGACCGCCGCTTGGTGAAAAAAGAGGAAGTTTCCCCGCATCTCATTAATGCCATTATTGCTACTGAAGATAGACATTTTTACGAACATCGCGGGGTAGATCTCAAGGCCATTGTTCGTGCTTCTTTACAGGATATTTTAGGAAGCCCTGTTCAGACAGGAGGAAGTACGCTTACGCAGCAATTAATTAAGCAGACGATTCTTACCCCCGAAGTCAGTCATGAGCGTAAAGCAAGAGAAATCTTTCTCGCCCTGCGCATTGAACGGATGTTTTCTAAGGATCAAATCTTGGAAGCTTACATGAACGAGATGTATTTCGGTTACAGTGCTAACAAATCAAACATTTACGGCGTCCAAGCAGCTGCAAAGGGTATTTTTGGCGTAGAAGCCAAAGATCTGAATATCCCGCAGTCCGCCTACATTGCTGGGATGCTTCAAGCTCCTTCAAGATATACCCCCTTCGAGGAATATAATGCGGGAGGATTAGAAGCTGGAACCAAAAGACAAAAGCTTGTACTAAACCATATGCTCGAGAATGGCTACATAACCGAACAGCAACATAAGGAAGCCCTTGCCTACGACATCAAAGCCAACCTCGCCCAACCTAGAGAACGTGCCTATAGGCAATATCCGTTCCTTATGATGGAAATTGAGGACCGGGCTGCGAAAGTGCTTGTGGATCAAGATTTAGCCAATGATCCAACTAAAAATAAGGACGACCTAACCAGACAGGAATACCGTGAACTGCTGGATAGAAAACGCGGAGAAATTCTAAGAGGCGGTTACCACATTTACACAACTATTGACAAGAATATTTTCGAGATGATGGACGCCATAGCGAAGAACCCTGATAATTTTGGCCCGAATCGCACCTATAAGGCTCGCTTCGGATCTGAGTATAAAGAGGTCAAGGACGCATTAGAAGAAGTTGGCGCTACCCTGATCGACAATAAAACAGGAGCTGTCCTAGGCTTTGCAGGTGGCCGTAACTTTGAGATCTCACAAGTCAATCATACCATGAGACCAAGACAGCCTGGTTCCGCAATGAAACCCTTGGCAGCTTATGCACCTGCCTTCGAGCTAGGCGTTTTGCAACCTGGGTCAGGAATTGATGATGCTCCCATCGCTCTGGAGAATGGTGTTGGCAATCCCCCACATTACCCAGCTAACTGGAATCATAAGTTCCACGGATTAATATCCGTTCGAGAAGCCCTAAGGCAATCCTATAATATTCCTGCAATTAAGGCTTACCTTAATGTCGGAATACCAGAATCCTTAAGCTACGTGGAAAAGATGGGGATAACGACCCTCGTCACACCGAAGGATAATCCAAGAGTAAATGACCACCAAGCCAAAACAGGTGTCATCGGTGGATTGACCCAAGGTTTGACAGTTGAAGAAATAACCAATGCTTATTCCGTATTCCCTAACCAAGGATCTTTCCTTGATGCCTATCTGATTGAAAGAATTGAGAACTCGGATGGAGAAACCATCTTTGAACATTCTATTAAGCCTCAGACCGTATTCTCGGAACAAACCGCTTACTTGAACACGGATATTATGAGAACCGTTGTTAAAAGCGGTACCGGTGCAGCTTTACAAAAATTAGTTAAGGGCAAAAGAGATTTTGCTGGAAAAACCGGAACAACAAATGATGATGTAGACTCATGGTTTGTTGGTTACACACCGGAGGTCACACTAGGTGTATGGATAGGTTATGACATTCCATACAAGCTTCCGAAGGCTTCTCCTGCCAGATCCACTGTCGTATGGGCGAAGTTTATGAACGGACTATTCGAGTTGTATCCTGATCGATATCCAACAGATTCAAAGTTCGCACAACCGCAGGGAATCGTAAGTAGAGCCGTTTGCAGTGTGTCAGGGAAACTTCCAACCGATCTTTGTCATGAGGCTGGAACCGTTGTAACTGAAGTTTTCAACCAGAAGTTTGTCCCAACTGAAACATGCGATGTCCATATTAGAGGACGAATTATACCGTATGATGATCATTTGTACTTGGCTAAGCCAGAAACGCCTGACGATATGGTAGAGAATAAGGTTGGAATCAAACCACCAGAACCTGTAAAGCTGCCGGATAATCCTGAGAAATATAAGTTCTCATTCAATACTCTAGATTGGGATAAACGACTTCCTGATCATGAAGATCCTCGTGTGGATGACGGACAAGTACCTTCTATACCTCAGGGAGCATCCTTACAGAATGGTAAGCTTACATGGACGGCTAACCCTGAAGTGGATATCGTAGGATATCGCGTGTATCGCTCTATTTTAGGTTCTCCATTCGAAAAAACAGGAGTCGTTTTACAACCAGCAGAGAAGAGTTACACCCTAAGTCAAGAGGGAGTTTATTATGTAACAGCAGTTGATGTCGCAGGAAAGGAATCAGGTCCATCACAAGCAGTAGCTCATGGTAGCTTGTTGCCAGATTCAGAATTGGCCCCTGAGGGTGATAGTCCTGCACCTGTGCCAGATTCATCTACACCATTAGATGATCTGCTACCTCTTGATCCTACTTTGCCTCCTGGAATAGGGAGTCCTGCTAACAATGGTCCAAAAACGAATACACCAACTAAACCTAAGACAGACAATGGGAATACAGAAATTCCTTTAACACCACCAATTCCAGATAATTAGAAGTTGATTTAAACAGCGTCCTCTTTCCGGGGCGCTGTTTTTTTATCTTTGGGTTTCCTCATTCTAACTTACGGAAATACTCTAGATAGAATAATAAGAAGGAGTTTACCATGGAACGAGAAAAGCCTCGTGTCTCAAATCGCTTTTATATCGGCCTACTAAACGGGATCCTGTTTAGTTTACCTCTATGGCTCATCATTTTCTGGGCAATATCACGAGCTTAAACAGTGATGAAAATGAAAAGAAGCCAGCACATTGGCTGGCTTCATTATTCATATTAATCTTCCATTGTAGATAAGTCACCAGTAGGTAGACCTAATTCCCACGCCTTCAATACTCGACGCATAATCTTACCAGAACGGGTCTTTGGAAGTTTATCCTTCACTTCGATCTCTCTTGGCGCTGCATGGGCTGCAAGACCAGTCTTAACAAAGTTACGGATATCCTCAAGCAACTCATCTGTTGGCTCGTATCCAGCACGTAAAGCAATAAACGCCTTAATAATCTCGCCGCGAATCGCGTCAGGTTTACCGATTACACCTGCTTCAGCTACAGCTGGATGTTCAACCAATTTACTCTCGACTTCGAATGGACCTACACGCTCACCCGCAGTCATAATAACATCATCCACACGGCCTTGGAACCAGAAATACCCATCTTCATCCATATAAGCGGAATCTCCAGATACATACCAACCGCTCAAACGGAAATATTCTTCGTACTTAGAAGGATTATTCCATATTCTTCTCATCATAGAAGGCCAGCTTACCTTAATAGCTAGATTCCCCATGCGATTAGCAGGAAGAACATTCCCCTCGTCATCCACGATAGCTGCTTCTACACCAGGAATCGGCTTACCCATGGATCCTGGTTTAATAGCCATAGATGGGTAGTTACAAATTAATTGTGCTCCAGTCTCTGTCATCCACCATGTATCATGGATTCTCTTATCAAAAACTCTCATTCCCCAATGAACGACTTCTGGGTTAAGAGGTTCACCTACGCTAAGTACATGACGCAGACTGGACAAGTCATAGTCCTTAACTAATTCATCTCCAGCACCCATCAACATACGGAATGCTGTTGGTGCACTATACCAAACAGTAATGCTATATTTTTCAATGGTAGAATACCAATCTTGAGGGCTAAAACGTCCACCACGGACCACGTTGGAGGCTCCGTTCAACCAAGGACCGAAAATACCATAAGATGTTCCTGTTACCCAGCCCGGGTCAGCTGTGCACCAATAGATATCTTCTTCTTGTAAATCTAGTACCCACTTCGCTGTCTGATAATGCTGAATCATAGCATTATGGACATGAAGAACTCCCTTAGGCTTTCCGGTTGATCCAGATGTATAGTGAAGAATAAGCCCGTCTTCACGGTCTACCCATTCAATTTCTAACTTATCACTTGCTGCAGCCATAGCTTGGTTATAACAAACTTGACCTTCTTCAAGCTCGCCTTCCGCTCCTACAAGAATAACATGCTTCAATGCAGGAAGTTCGGAAACTGGAACCCTTTTCAATAATTCTGGAGTTGTAATAATAGCAACAGCTTGGCTATCGTCAAGACGGTCTCTTACTGCAGCTTCCATGAATGCTTCAAACAATGGTCCAACAATCGCTCCAACCTTAAGCGTTCCTAATACGCTTACATAAAGCTCGGGAGAACGAGGCATGAAGACAAACACGCGATCGCCCTTCGCGATGCCTAGGTTTCTTAGGGTATTCCCAAACTTATTAGAAAGTTTCTTCAACTCTAAGAAGGTATACTTCTCATCACGCTTTGCATCGCTATAATACAAGGCAACTTTATTCTTTCTTGCTGTTTCGCAATGTCTGTCAATGGCTTCATATGCCATGTTTACTTTTCCTGTTTCATACCAGGAAAATTCCTTCTCTACTTCTTTCCAGTCGAAATTCTTGTAGGTCTCTTCATAACTTACTAAATTGCTCTTTACCTTAACTGGCTCTAATGTTACCGCTTGCATCTCTGTCAACTCCCCACTATATTTGTCTAAAGTTTGTCCAGATTTTCTAAGTTGTTATTTCTTATTATATCATAATATAAAATTTTCTCAATTTTAAATCCAAAAATTTATTTTTATTTCTATTTAGTGACAATATTTTTTTCCCATTCTTTTATGAAGGAAGATTATGTATAATTTAGAAAAGAGTTTATAAACGACTACTACCTGAACGGGAATTGAAGGGGGATTGGACTATAATGTTGATTGAAGACATCATGAATCGAAATGTCGTTACCGTTAAGCCTACTGATTCCATTCGTTTAGCTATGCTTGTTGCTGCCCAACAACGGATTCGACATTTGCCCGTTTTAGATGAGAACAATAAGCTAGTGGGTATTTTATCAGATCGGGATCTTCGGGATGCTTGTCCATCAAAGTTTGAATGCGAACAAAACGACGAGATTTATAATCGTCCAGTTTCTGAGATTATGCACCGCGACGTCATTACAGCCCATCCCCTCGACTTTGTCGAAGAGGCTGCTTTCTCCCTATATGATAATAAAATTGGTTGTCTTCCAGTTATTGATCAAGATGAACTGAAAGGAATTATTACAGAAACGGATATCCTTCATACACTCGTAGAGTTAATGGGAGTACAGTATCCTAGCTCTCACGTAGAAGTTGAAGTGAATGACCAGCCAGGGATGTTGGCTGATGTTGCCGCTGTTTTCAAACAAACTCGTTCTAATGTGACCAGCGTTCTCGTTTTCCCTGGAAAGCACCATGGAAAGAAAAATTTAGTATTCCGAGTCCAAACCATTGACACTAGAAAAATCAAGACTGCTTTGGAAGAGGCCGGTTATAAAGTTTGCTGGCCACAGGAGCCAGGGGGAGCAATATGAAGCCCTCTAGTCTATTTATTTACAGCAAGAATTATCAAAACTATAGATTTCATGACGATCACCCCTTCAACCAAAAACGCCTTGAATTAACCTTGGATTTACTCCAAGAGATGCAAATCATTCAAGAAGATCACATAGCAGAACCTCGCTATGCCACAGACGAAGAATTGTCTCTAGTTCATGACCTCCAATATATTAAGGCGGTTAAGGAATCAGGCTATTCAGAAGAGCTCTTACCCGTTGCTTCTAGTTACGGGCTGGGCACTGAGGATACACCGACGTTCCCCATGATGCACGAAGCGACTTCCCTTATCGTTGGGGGAACGCTTCGCGCAACAGAATTGGTCATGTCTGGGGAGTGTGATCATGCTGTAAATCTAGCAGGCGGTCTTCATCATGGTTTGCGCGGCCGAGCATCAGGTTTTTGCGTTTACAATGACTGCTCCGTTGCCATTGCCTATCTTCGTAAACACTACGATGCACGTGTTCTCTATATTGACACGGATGCCCACCATGGTGATGGCACGCAATGGTCGTTTTACGATGATCCCGATGTTTTATGTTTATCCTTACATGAAACAGGGAAGTACCTTTTTCCTGGTACAGGAAGTATTACAGAAAGAGGAGACGGACAAGGGTATGGCTATAGTGTCAATGTCCCACTCGAACCGTTTACGGAAGATGATTCCTGGTTGGAGTCTTACACTTCTGTCGTGACCCAAGTAGCAAGAGGGTTTAAACCGGATGTCATTGTCACCCAGAATGGATGTGATAGTCATTTTTTAGATCCGCTTACTCACCTTTCCTGTTCAATGGAAATCTATCGGCAGATTCCTAAGTTGGCCCACCAATTAGCCCATGAACTATGTGGCGGCAGACTTATTGCCACTGGAGGTGGAGGGTATGACATATGGAGGGTGGTTCCCCGGGCCTGGACCCTTCTCTGGGCAGAACTTTCTGACCAACCGATATTTGACAACCCAATCCTACCGTCAAGCTGGACAAGTCGCTGGCAATCAACAAGTCCGGTAGAATTGCCTGATCGCATGTTTGATCAACCAGAAAGATTTCCGTTCATTCCTAGAAGGGCAGAGATCACCAGTAAGAACAAGTCAACAGTAGAGAAAGCGCTTCTCTATTGTCCTCGGGGATAGGATATTTGCTAAATCTTACTGATTAAATGAAAAAAAAAGCCCTGCTCCACCGCGAAACCAACCAAGGTTCCACGATGGGCAGGAGCTTAAAGATGAAAGTCAATTATAGATGAGGCAGCATACTTGAGACAATTTCATATGATCTCTTGGAGGCAAGCACGGTAAACTCAGGAAAATTGATATGAGCAGAACCGTCTGCTTTGTCAGACATGGATCTCACAATAACAAAGGGAATTTGATTGGCATCGCAGACATGCGCTACAGCTGCTCCTTCCATTTCAGTGCAGTCTCCTTGCATATCTTCATGAAGTGATTTTACTAATTCACGGCTAGCAACAAATTGATCTCCTGAGAGGATTCGTCCCGTTAGAGTTTTCCCCTCCACTACCTCTTCACTTGCCTCAACCGCCATTCGTACCAATCTCTCATCTGCCTTGAAAATCGACTTAGGTGAGAAAGGAATTTCCCCTTTTTTGAAGCCTAGAGCTGTCACATCCATGTCATGATATTGGCAGTCAGTTGAAACTACGATATCTCCAATATCTAGATTCGGATTTAGCGCTCCCGCTACACCAGTAAAGATCACATCTTTTACTTGGAACTGCTGAATAAGAATTTGAGTACATATACTCGCATTGACTTTCCCTACTCCACATTTACACAATACAACTTCCTTACCATTCAGAGTCCCTGAATAATACGTAATTCCAGCGACCATGGTCTCCGTAATATCGTGCATTCCTTCCTTGTATAGTTGGATCTCTTCATCCATGGCACCAATGATTCCTATCACGCTTAAAATCCCCCTCTAATACCAGTTTAGACTATAGGTTTCGTCGACTGGCGCTCTTCAATTCGGTGCGGTAATACCACAATGTGGTCTTCCACCTTCTCGTTGTTCATGAATTTCGTTAATAATCTCATAGCTACAGCCCCTAGGTCATACATTGGCTGTACCACTGTAGTTAGTTTGGGTCTAACCATCTCCGATAATCGGATATTGTCAAACCCGATCACCTCTAAATCTTGAGGTACATTCTTCCCCATATCCTGCATGCCATGAATAACCCCTACAGCAGTCTCGTCACTCGCGGCAAAAATAGCTGTAGGCGATTCTTCAAGAGACATAAAGGCCTCAGCAGCTTCTAAACCTGCCTCATAAGAGAGCTTACCACTTATGACATATTCTTGCTTAAAGTCAATCCCTGAATCAGACAGGGCTTGTCTATACCCTTCAAAACGCTCCACGCCAGCTAACGGATCCTGGAACGGCCCTGCAACCATAGCAATGCGCTGATGGCCTCCTTGAATGAGTCGCATCGTTGCATCATAACCCGCTTGTCGATGATCAATGTTGACGGATGGATGTTCTTCCGATTTTTCCTTTGTACCGGCTAGTACAATAGGAACAGAGGAGGTATTGAAGACTTGGAGATGTTCATCTGTTATTTCCCGACCCATGAACACAATCCCATCCACTTGCTTTTCCAGCAATGTATTAATAAGATGGACTTCCTTTTCTAAGCGTTGGTCCGAATCACAAAGGATAATGTTATATTTATACATACTTGCTATATCATCAATCCCTCTTGCCAGCTCAGCAAAAAAAGCACTAGCAATGTCTGGAATTACCACCCCAACTGTGGTCGTCTTCTTGCTAGCCAATCCACGAGCGACAGCATTAGGACGATACCCAAGTCGTTCAATTGCAGACAATACCTTCTTCCTTGTGGTCGGCTTTACATTGGGATTGCCATTTACTACGCGTGAAACAGTGGCCATAGATACTCCTGCTTCTCTCGCTACATCATAAATCGTAATGGGCATTAGAAACCCTCCTTAACAACCAAAATTTGGTTTTCATATTTTCATAATTTTATTGATATCATACGACAAAATTCTCCACCATGCAATTCGTTTTCATAGCATTTTCAAGAATTCGTCATACTTCTTAGAATGTCGAAAAAAGGCTCATACGTTCAAATAAAGGATGATTATGGTTAGTCTTGGCTGTAGGACATAAAAACATTCATATTAATCCAAATAAAAAAGCGTAACCGAAGTAAAGATTACTTCGGTCACGCTCTATCGTTATTCCCTTAAGATGAAACCTTCGAATCCCCTTGAACCGTCTTCGCCATGCTCATATCTGGCAGACTCTCTACGGAAGTTAACTTATCATAGAAATCCATGTATTTATCCTTATCATCACTATTGCGTAAAGCCATCGCTACTCGCGGATGTTCATTCAACATTCCTGCGATGGTGTAAGGAATGATATAGCCCCATTCTACTTGCTCTCTTAACGGGATTAATCTTCTCTCTAATACACCCATGATAGAGCGAACGTCGTACTTCGGATTTTGTAAGTAATTAACCAATAACTCTGTTGGACAGTTTCCAGCTGCTCTACCCATCCCAAAGATCGATGCATCTAGAAAAGTCACTCCCTTAGATTCAGCCACAATCGTATTGGCAAAAGCTAATTGAAGATTATTGTGCGTGTGTACACCTAGTTCTTTCCCAGGGACGTGCTTCTGGAACTTTGTCACTAGATACTCAATATCCGTACCATAGAGGCTTCCAAAAGAGTCAACAATATAGACTACATCCACTGGGCTCTCGTTGACTAAATCTAATGCATTAGAGATGGCCACTTCTGTCGCATTCGATACCGCCATGATATTAATCGTTGTTTCATAACCCATATTATGGAACTTCTCAATAAGCTCAATGGCTTTATCTACTTCTTTTATATAACAAGCTACACGAATCATATCAATATAACTCTCACTGCGAGGAACGATATCGTTCTCATCTACTCTTCCGATATCAACAAGAGCTGAGAGTTTCGTGTGAGACTTCTCACCAATCGTATTTCTCAACAATTCCTCGTCAAGAAATCTCCATGGACCCACGTTGTCGGCTTTCAATAGCTTAGGAGAATTCTTATAGCCAATCTCCATGTAGTCTACTCCTGCTGCACTTAACGATTTATACACATCACGAACAAACTCAACGCTAAAGTCCCAATTATTAACAAGACCCCCGTCACGAATCGTACAATCTACAATCTTAGCAGCTACTCTTCTCTTGCTCACTTGTCTTCCTCCTCATCCTCTTCACCGTTCACTCTCACTTTAAAGCGTGTAAGCGCTGAAGTGTTAGTTTTGTTTCTTATTATATCGGACGATGTCAGGGATTGCAAAACTTTTCTTCTTTGAATTATATAAAAATTATGCCTTCGGATCAAATGCATCACGAAGTCCATCACCAATAAAGTTAAATGCGAGTACAGTAACCAAAATCATAAGGCCGGGGAACAAGGGATACCATGGCGCTAAGACCATAATGGACAAACTCTGTGCTCCCTGCAGCATATTCCCCCAGCTCGGTAGAGGGGGCTGGATGCCTAGACCAAGAAAACTCAAACCCGACTCCGCTAGGATCACCCCTCCCACTCCTAATGTAGCGGCTACAATGATCGGAGCTACAGCGTTGGGTAACATATGAACAAACATAATCCGCATATCAGACATCCCAAGACTTCTTGCTGCCCAAACATACTCTTCTTCCTTTAGCTTCAGAAACTCACCGCGAACGAGCCGGGCTGTCCCTGTCCAACCCAGTAGGATAAATACCGCTACAATGTTAGTTAAACTAGGCTCTAACAGCGTGACAATCGTAATCAAAAGAAAGATAGAAGGAAAAGAGTTAAACAAGTCAACCACCCTCATAAGAACATTATCCATCCAGCCTCCATAGTAACCTGCGAAAGCACCTACTAGCGTACCAATTAAAATGGCGCCGGCCACTGAACAAAATCCTACAAGCAGCGATACTCTAGCTCCATATAATAATCTTGTCAAAATATCACGACCATATTCGTCCGTCCCTAATGGATGGCTCAAGGAAGGAGCCTGAAGGCGCCCAAGAAGATCTTGCTCTGTAGGATGATACAATGTTAGAAGAGGGGCCAAAATGGCCGATGTTAAGATCACGATTAAAGCAACAGTCCCCGCTACCGCCAAGCGATTCTTCATAAATTTTCGCACGATCTGTTTCCCCATTCCCATCGATGCACGGCTTTCTTCAAGTTGGAGAAATTCTTTTAATGTAAGCTTTTGCATGATATCTTCCCTCCTTGTAAACACACTCCTACCTATAATTGATCCGTGGATTGAGGAGGGAGTAAAGTATATCTGCTAATAGATTTCCAAGAACCACTAAGATAGCTGATATCGTCGTGATGGCCATAATCACAGGATAGTCCCGCTGAAAAACGGCGTCAAGGAAAAGCAAGCCAATACCTGGGTAGGAGAAGATCTTTTCCACAATCACAGCTCCTCCAAAAAAGGCAGGAAGACTAAGACCAAATACGGTTACGATAGGGATCAATCCGTTTCGAAGACCGTGCTTATAAATGACAATCCACTCTCTTAATCCCTTGGATCTAGCCGTCGTCATATACTGCTGACTTAACACATCCAGCATGCTAGCCCTTGTATAACGAGTAAGGCCAGCCATGTCTGCGGTGCCAAGCGTTAAAGCAGGAAGAACCAAATGCCTTAGCGTATCCCATACCCCTCCTCCTCCGTCCATGAATTCATGGATACCACCTGCTGGAAGAAGATTCAAGTATACTGAAAAGCTCATAATCAATAAGATTCCTAACCAGAAGTTTGGAGTAGCTAGTCCTAGAAAGGCAAAAAAGGTAGTGGTGTAATCGATCCAGGTATTCTTGCGGCGAGCCGCCCAAATTCCTATGGGAATGGATAGAGCAGCTGCAAATAAGAAGGATGCCCCCATAAGCAGTAAGGTTTGGGGGAGGCGTTCAAAAATCAAATCAGCTACTGGTACTTTTCGGATAAACGAAGTTCCAAAGTCTCCCTGCACAAAGTTGCCTAACCACCGCATATACTGGGTCCACGCCGGTTGATCAAGTCCTAGAGCAGCCATCATCCGTTCTCTATCTTCAGGCTTAATCTTCGGATCCATAAGGAGATCCGTTGGTCCACCAGGAGCAAGATACATAAGAAAAAAGGATATCAATGTGATTCCCAGCAGCAGAGGTACCGCCTGCAGCAAGCGTTTTATGATATAGATCTGCAACTCTCTCACTACTCCCCACTTTTGACTTTCTAACTAAAACATATGTTTTAGGGGACAAGTTTAGAAGAGAAAATAAAGAGCTCTATTTCGAGAGCTCTCATCGATAACGCCATTGTTGTATATTATACAGTCCACCTGCTGGGTGGTTCACGATCCCGTCCAGATTCGTTGGAAAAGCCGTGATGCCATTCGAATAATATAAGAAGGTATAAGGTTGTTCTTCTGCAATAATTTTTTGGAATTCCTGCAGTACCTCTTTGCGCTTCCCTTTATCCACTTGCCTTGTATTCTCTTCAAGCAATTGATCTACTATTTCATTACGATAAGAAATAAAGTTTAAGCCCTTATCAATCTCCTTGCTGTGCCATATAGAAGTAGGATCGGGATCAACTCCGATTGACCAGGCAAGGATGACAGCATCAAATTTCTTTGTTTCTACATAGTCATTGATGAAAGCACTCCACTCCATCATACGAGGCTTCACTTCAATACCGATACGAGCCCACTGCTCCTGGACGATTTGCGATACCATTTCTCTGAGCTTATTGCCTTGATTGGTAAGGAGAACGAAGGAAAATTTTTCTCCATCCTTATCAAGGATGCCATCTCCATCATGATCTTTCCAACCGGCTTCAGCAAGCAATTGTTTCGCTTTTTCCGGATCATAGGAGAACCGAGGTACTTCATTCTCAAAGGCCCAGCTTAAGGGCGTTCCGTGGGTATGTGCTACCTGTCCCTGCCCTTCAAGAACAATGTCCACCAATTGCTGTCGATTCAGAGCATAGGTCAAAGCTTGTCTCACACGCACATCCTGAAAAAACGGATGCTTCTGGTTATACCCAATATAGGTATAAGCTAAGGAGGGAGTGGTATGAAGCTTTACTTTACCCTGGTTCTCAAAAAGCCTTCCGACTGCCAGATCAGTCGGCGGTATCCCCATCACATCAATCCCTCCCGATTGCAATTGGATTAATTGGGCATTCTGATCCGGGATGATTCGAAAGTAAAGCGATGTAATTTTTGGCGCACCATCAAAGTATTCTTCATTTCCCTCTAATTGAACATACTGGCCATCCTTCCAGGTTACAAAACGATATGGCCCTGTTCCAACCGGTTCTTTTGTATTAAAAGGCAGTTCGGCTAATTTTTCAACAGCCACCTTCTCAAGAAGATGAGATGGAAGTACCGCATAGACACAAGTACTAAGAAAAGGGGCATAAGGTTCCTTTAAAGTAAAATGAACAGTATAGGGGTCAAGTGCCTGAATGTCTTTTATTTTTTCAAAATCCGAAGCTCTCGGGCCGGTGTAGCCCTCACTTCTTGGAATATTATAGGAAAAAACGACATCTCTTGAAGTAACCTCCACACCATCATGGAACTTTACTCCTTTTTTCAAGTGAAAGGTCCAATGATAGCCATCCGCCGATACTTCCCAGCGTTCGCTTAAGTCTGGAACAGGATTTAAATTTGGATCATATCGAACAAGCCCGTTATAAAGCAATGCTTCCACTTGACCACTAGATCCATCTGCTGAAAAATAAGGATTGAAAATGGTTGGAGAGCCAATCGTTCCAACAATGAGATGCTGTTTTTCTTGCTGTTCTCTAGTCATACTCCCTGTTGTAACCGATGTTCCCTGTGTGCTCACTAGAAGCAAAGAAAGAAATAGGGTAAAAAGGGAAAAAAGAGGTCTAGTTTTTCTCATGGTTCACCACTCCTTTTTCCTAATTTGCCCTTTATAGACTTTTACCAAACAAAAAAACTGACCCAAGTAGGGTCAGTTTAGTTCTGGCTAGACTTTTTTCTTGCTTTTATAAATAACAAGGTAATAAGAAAAACGGGAATGGCCATTGAAGCTATTAGGCCAGCCATTGTAATCGTCTGTGCATCCATGAAACATACCTCCCCTAAAAATACTTTTCATTCCCCCTATAATTGATTAAATCATAGGAAGTGGAGGAGAGTATATACGTGTAGTGGTATTATTGTCCGGTTGTCACAAAATCGATAGAATTAAAATGGGCTAGGCTATCTCTACTTCTTGAGCACCTTATTCACATAGGTGATCCCTATCATGGCGAGAGTAGCTCCCACTACATCGTTAACGATATCCAATAGGTCGGGCATTCTTCCGGGTGTAAAGGACTGATGCCACTCATCACTTATGCCATAAAAGAAGCACAGGACAATAGCGATGAACCGAATATCCCACTTGAGTTTCATCTGAAGGGGAAGCAAAGCCCAATAAAACGTCAAGGATAAAATAAAATAAGCCACTACGTGACCGAAGTTGAAGCTCTTAAAAAATGGGAACATCCCTTGAAGCTCACTGCCTGTTCTTGCTGAAAGAAAAAAAATGACCCCCATCCATCCTAGAGCTGGCAGCCATCTCCACCAGTAATACATAGACAAAAGACCTCCTCACAAATCTCCTATCATTCTACACGAAGAGGTCTTTTTAGACTAGTATTTAATATTTTGCGTTTACACGATCACAATGAGGGCATGTTGCAATTCTTCCTAGATTTCCGTGCTCATCCTCCACTGTGTATCCTTTTAACGTTTCAGAGTCGCAATATAGGCACTCCGATCGAAAATCCATGTCATGGCTAGCTTTCCAGACATAGGGTTTAAAAGTTTGCCCAACACTTATAGAAAAAATAGGTAAGTTATCTTCATTAAAATAACGATTTGCCTGTTCCATCTTCTGTTTGCCTCCTTAGAAGGTTACTTCTAAGCTTAGTATAGCCAGGAAGTGGAAATATCAAACCGAATTTTCAAAAGATAATCGCAATAATTGCTCCTTCGAGAAGGATTGGTTTTTTCGTATAAAAAAGTTAATATAAATAATAAAAACGAAGAATGGGATATTAAAAAAAATCAAATCAGGGGGAAAATCATGAAAGATCCACGATTATCGCAACTGGCTAAAAACCTTATTCAATATTCTACACAGATTCAACCAGGGGAAAAGGTTCTCATTGAAATGCGTGGAGAGGCTACAGACTTGCTTCGTCTCGTAGTCAAGGAAGTGTATGCGGCTGGAGGATTCCCATACGTTCAGATTACCAATCCTCAAGTTGTACGGGAAATTATGCTCGGGGCATCAGATGAACAACTCACTCTTCAAGCAGACTTAGAGATCTATCGTATGAAGCAGATGGATGCCTACATCGGAATTCGTGCCGATGCCAACATCAATGAATACGCAGATGTCCCGTCTGACAAGATCAAACGTTACAACAGCTTAGTAACCCGTCCTGTGAACGATATCCGCGTCCCCCATACGAAGTGGGTTGTACTCCGTTATCCTAATTCTTCGATGGCTCAATTAGCCAATACAAGCACAGAAGCATTTGAAGACTTCTACTTCCAAGTATGCAATCTGGATTACAGCAAGATGTCAGAAGCCATGGACGGCCTCGTTAATCTTATGAACCAAACGGATGAAGTACATGTCAAAGGCGAGGGAACTGATCTTCGCTTCTCCATTAAGAACATTCCAGCTATTAAATGTGCTGGCAATCTCAACATTCCGGATGGAGAGGTATTCACCGCACCGGTACGCGATTCCGTTAATGGGGTGATTACTTACAATACTCCTTCGCCATACAATGGCTATACCTTTGAGAATGTCAGACTCGTCTTTAAGGATGGAAAAATCATAGAGGCAACAGCGAATGATACTGCACGTATTAATGAGATCTTTGATGCAGACGAAGGAGCCAGATATATTGGAGAATTCGCTATTGGAGTAAATCCTTATATACAGCATCCCATGAAAGACATCCTATTTGATGAGAAGATTGATGGCAGCTTCCACTTTACTCCCGGTAATTGCTATGACGAAGCGCCAAACGGCAATAAGTCTTCCGTCCACTGGGACTTGGTCAATATCCAACGCCCTGAATACGGCGGGGGAGAGATGTGGTTTGATGGTAGATTAATCCGTAAGGATGGTCGGTTCGTCATTCCGGAGCTCGAAGCCCTGAATCCGGAGAATTTAAAATAGTTTTTCTAACGGGGCACTCATAGAGGGCCCCTTATTTTATAAAAAATGGGAAGTACTGTTGAGCTGTCTCCACGATCTCATCTTCACGCAGTTCCGTCTTTATAATCTCGTTTTTCTCGACTAGGGTCAGACTGTTCCCTCGAAGGGTTACGCGACCTTCTTCCATCACACGAGATAAAAAATACACCTTATTGAAAAAAGATTGAGGCGATGTCTCAGTAAGGACACAAGAAGGCTGCGCACTCTCGAGGGATGGTAAGGGCTCGGATAACCGAAATCGGTATAGGACCTTCCAGTCTCCATCTATCTTTTTTTGTAGTGTAGATTGTTCTTCTGCATGCTCTACTCGATAGGAACCATCAACATCCTCCACTTCTACTCCGTTCAGAGGAACAGGCAAACGAGGACTATGACCTCCAAAGCCCACATCAACTAAATAGCGATTGTCTTCTAGATCCACGATGCTAAATAAATGTCCATTCTCCATACCCCAGCTTCCATCGCCCTGAAAAACCGTTCCCGCAAATAAAGTCGGATGGAACCCAATCTTTTTCAGAAGAAGATAAAACGATCCATTTAATTCGTAGCACACCCCCCCACGCTTATCCAGGATAAGCTTTTCATATAATCGAGCCGATTCCAATGATAAACGCTTCTTCTTCATAATATCTAGATTTTCAAAGTGAATGTTTAAAACGTGACACCTCTGCAAATGGGCAAGGTAATCGAGATCCAGAGACTTCCTCTCTTGTGCTTGTATGCGCCCAAAGTATTGCTTTATATCCATGTGTGATACACCTCACAAAACATGTAAACTATTCAGTATATTTTAGCACTAAATAGAGCTGGGTATTGTTAAACATTTAACGTCGTAAGCCTTATTTATACAACCCTCCGGTATAAATAGCGGTCAACGTTTTTGCGATTTCCTCTACAGAAGTCCGATGCTCATTGCGTACGATCTCCCATAAATTCATTTCTCCTGTAAAAAACCAGCTTCTAGCAACTAATTTATAATCGACATCCATCCGAGCTAATCCACTTTGTTGAGCGTAGTAGACGTCTTGAGAGATCCGTTCAATAAACCTCTCTCTAATTTCCTTCCACTTATGGCGGGCCTCATCAGAGTATCCAATCGCCTCTTCAAAGACTTGCAGCATGGAACGTTCAGGCTCAGCAAGCTTAAGAAATTGAAAAACCTGATCCTCAATCATCCTACGAGCGTCTTCCTTCGTGGATGGCTGGAAAGGGAACTCTGCAACATGATAAAACTTCTCCATCACGTCATCCATTAATACAATCAGCAGTTCATCTTTACCACTAAAATGTACATAAGCTGTGCCATAGCCTGTCTTTGCCCTTTTAATAATCTGGGATACTGTGGCCTTATGAAAACCTTCTTCGAGAAACACTTCCCTAGCAGCCTTCAATAATCGCTGTCTTGTTTGTTGAGAGCGGAGGTGTCGACCATCCTCCTTAACCTCCTCTTTCTTGTCCATCATTTCTTCCCCCTGCTATTCATTACATAAAAACATTTTAATTCATTATTCAAGGTAAAGCCAAAGCAAAAAATAATATTGACACTATGTCATATTGTTAGTAAGATGTTCCTGTATTTGGAATTCTAATTTTAACCGGAGGAGAGAATAAGATGCATCAAACTTCTTTTAATCCAACCCTTGAGTTCGCTCAACTATTGGATAGTCAAGATTCACTTTCCCCATTTAAAGAAGAGTTTTACTTAAATGAAGGTATGATCTACCTTGATGGAAATTCTTTGGGTTTATTATCGAAGCGAGCCGAACAATCCTTATTAGAATCCTTAAATGACTGGAAGCAACTCGCTATTGATGGCTGGATGAGCGGTACTCACCCTTGGTTTACTCTCGCAGAGAGATTAGGAGCCATGACGGCCCCTCTCATTGGTGCTCTTCCTGAAGAGACAATTGTAACCGGTTCCATCACGACTAATATCCATCAATTAGTATCCACGTTCTATAAACCGATGGGCAAACGGACCAAGATCCTAGCTGATTCATTAACCTTCCCGTCCGATATTTATGCCCTACAAAGCCAGTTAAAGCTCCACGGTTATTCTCCTGAGGAACACCTGGTATTGGTTCCTAGTCGTGACGGGCGTTTGATTGAGGAAGATGACATAATCGATGCTATGACCGATGAAGTAGCTTTAGTCTTATTGCCTTCGGTCCTTTATCGTAGTGGACAGCTTCTTGATATCAAACGGTTGGCATCTGCTGCACAAGAGAAAGGTATTATTCTAGGCATTGATGCAGCCCACTCTATCGGAGCGATCCCTCATCAGTTCCACGATTGGGGTGTGGATTTTGCGGTTTGGTGTAATTATAAATACTTAAATAGTGGACCAGGTGGAGTCGGGGGACTATTCGTGCATAACAAACATGCTGGAATCATGCCAGGTCTTGCCGGCTGGTTTAGTTCAAAGAAAGAAAAGCAATTCGATATGGAGTATACGCTAGATCCCGCTCCAACCGCTGGCGCTTTGCAAATCGGAACCCCACACATCCTAAGTATGGCCCCTCTCATTGGGTCGCTCCAAATTTTTGAGGAAGCATCCATAGAAAAGATTCGTTTGAAATCTTTGCAATTGACAGAGTACTTCATGAATTTAATCGAACTTGAACTCTCTGACTATGGCTTTACGATTGCTAATCCTAGAGAAGGTGAGCGTCGCGGTGGTCATGTTTCTCTTGAGCATGAGGAAGCCATCCGAATTTGTAAATCTCTAAAAGAGAATAAAATCATTCCTGATTTTCGGGCCCCTAATATTATTCGACTAGCTCCTATTGCCCTCTATACTTCTTTTGCCGATGTATGGGAAGCCGTACAGAGAATCAAGAAAATCATGTCTGAAAAGCAATACGAGAAATTCGAAAATAAACGGGAAACTGTCGCCTAGAGGAGGATCCGAATGTCTAAGGTAGATCATTTTCAAGAGATTGCGGAAAGAGAAAAAGGATTATCAAAAGGATTAACCACTCCTCAGTTAACCATGATTGCCATGGGTGGAGCCATCGGTACAGGGTTATTTCTGGGAAGTGGATTTGCCATTGGAATCGCAGGACCCAGCGTTTTAGTTAGTTATGCCATCGGGGCCCTTATTGCTTTGTTGTTGATGGGATGTCTTGCCGAAATGACTGTAGCCCATCCGACCTCTGGTGGATTCGGCGCCTATGCTGAGCGCTATATTAATCCTTGGGCCGGCTTCGTCGTGCGCTATTCCTATTGGGCTTGTATCGTTTGTGCCGTTGGGGTGGAAATTACAGCTGTTGCTGTGTACATGCAATATTGGTTCGCTACTGTACCCGGTTGGGTTTGGATTTTGTTATTCTCTACTGCCTTGATCTACGTTAACGCTACGAGCGTGAATCTGTTCGGATCGTTTGAATATTGGTTCTCTATGATTAAAGTTGCTGCCATTGTCATTTTCATTTTACTAGGATCCTATGTTCTTCTCGGAACAAGTCAACCGGAGATGGGACCACAAAACTACACCAACCAAGGAGGTTTTGCACCGAATGGATGGTGGGGCATGTGGGTAGCCGTGTTTATTGCACTCTTTAGTTATCTAAGCATTGAGATGATTGCCGTCACTGCTGGTGAAGCAAAAGACCCTCAAAAAGCTGTACCGAAAGCTCTAAAAGCTACTGTATTTCGTTTAGTCCTGTTTTATTTACTTACCATTGCTTTAATGCTCATGATTGTTCCATGGACCTCTGCGGGAATTGACAAGAGTCCTTTTGTTAAAGTTATGGAAATCCTCAATATTCCTGGCGCTGCCGGCATTATGAACTTTATTGTCCTAACTGCAGCTCTCTCTGCGATGAACAGCCAATTGTATATCACGACGCGTATGATGTTTTCTTTATCAAGAGCTGGCTACGCTCCTAAGAAATTTGGAGAGCTTAGCAACAAAGGTGTACCTACCAAGGCGCTTATTCTTTCTACATTAGGGATTGCCATCGCTGCCGTTGTGCAAACCATAGCACCGGAGTCCTCTTACATGATTATGATGGGCATCTCCATGTTTGGAGCCATGTTCACCTGGTTTATGATCTTCGTTACCCATCTATTCTTTAGAAAAACATGGGTTGCATTAGGGAATGCCCAACTTCCTGTTCGTATGGTTGGGTATCCATATCTTACGTTACTAGGTGCCGTCTTGATGTTGAGTATTATTGTCACCACATGGTTTAATGATTTCCGGATGACTCTTGTTGTTGGAATACCTTGGCTCATTTTTATTTCTCTAGCTTATCTAGGCTGGAAGAAATTTAACCCACAAAACCCATCGTTACAGAAAGGAAGTCACCATGAATCTGCTTGATATCTCCCAACGTTTACATTCTGACGTCCCAGTTTGGCCAGGCGATACACCTTTCACCTTTCAATTAACATGGACTAAGGAACAGAGTGGTTCCGTTAATGTAGGTCAAATCAATATGAGTACCCATACGGGGACTCATATTGATGCCCCTTTTCACTTTGATTCTCATGGTGCTAAAGTGATTGATCTTGATCTAGACTTGTATGTTGGACCTGCTAAACTCATTCATATCTCTCAGAAGGAAAGTATTGGAGCGGCAGAGCTTGCTTCATTTGACTTAGAAGGCGTAAAGCGTCTTTTAATTCGAACCGATTCTTGGGAAGATCCTACCCGCTTTCCTACAGAGTTTACCTTTCTTAGACCGGATATAGGCCCTTTCCTAGCAGAAAAGGGCATTCGTTTGATCGGTCTAGATGTTCCTTCTGTAGACCCTATGACAAGCAAAGAGCTTGGGGCACATCATGCTTTATTAAAGAACCAAATACACATCCTAGAAGGCGCTGTCCTTCGAGGAATCGATGAAGGAAATTACGAACTTATCGCTCTCCCACTCCCCCTTGAGGAAGCCGATGGTAGCCCCGTGAGAGCGGTGTTGCGGAAGATATAAGTCAAAGAGATCAAAAAAAGAGGGTTCGAACTTCGAACCCTCTTACTTTCTATCCAATGTTTCCTTCGTGACTCCACCAACACCCCAATGTGACTTCGGAACCTCGTTCACAATGACTCGAACCTGTTCTGGCTTTACCTCAAGGCTTTCCACAGCTGATATAGTAAGCTGTTGGATTAGTCTACTAATTTGCTCACTCGATCTTCCTTCTAACACTTGAACTTGAATTAAAGGCATAGTCCACCTCAATCACTTGTTTATAAACCAAGAAGTCTCGGAATAAATAGAACCGCGTCTTGCCAGTAGGTAATAATGAAGAGAATAGCAATTCCTAGTAGAAGCAACGGCATCGTAGCTCTTACCAATTTTTCAAACCGAACTTCGGCTATGGAAGATACGATAAATAATCCAGTACCTACAGGAGGCGTCAAAAGGCCAATCGTAAGATTGATACAGATAATAACTCCAAAATGGATAGGATCAATCTGGAAGTGGGTAACGAGCGGCATTAATACCGGCACTAGAATAATGAGTGCAGCAATACCATCCAATACCGTCCCAATGAGCAACAAGAAAATATTAACTAAGAATAGGAAGACAAATGGGCTCTCTGATACGGAAAGCATCGACTTGGCTATTAACTGAGGAATTTGCTCGAACGCAATCATCCAGCCAAAAATGTTGGCCATTGCGATTAAGAAAGTGACCGTAGCCGTACTGATGACCGTATTCACGAGAATAGTAGGCAGTTTCCGCCAATCAAGCTCTTTATAAAAGAACTTCCCTACAATAAAAGCGATAAAACAAGCAACTGCTGCTGATTCTGTAGCCGTGAATGCTCCCGTTAGTATCCCTACTGTGATAATAACAGGTACTAGCATAGCGGGCAGTACATTGATTGCCGATTGCCATATCACCTTAGCGCTCGCTCTCTCACTTCGAGGAAAATTGTACTTGTATCCTAAGAAGGCGATAAGGGCAGTAAATCCAATACCAAAAATGATTCCAGGAATGATCCCAGCCATAAACAAACCACCAATGGAGGTTCCAGACAGGGTTCCATAGATGATAAAGATCATGCTTGGGGGAATGATCGGAGCTACAATCGACGAAGCAAGCGTCAATGCTGCCGAGAATTCCCTTTTATAGCCTTCCTTCTCCATTTCAGGAACCATGACCTTGCTCATCATTGCAGCCTGCGCATTAGCTGAGCCAAGAATTGAAGCCAGGAACATATTGGCAATAACCGTCACGTAAGCTAGACCTCCGCGAACATGTCCCACTAGTACTCTCGCAAATATAACCAAGCGACTGGTAATTCCTCCGCCGTTCATTAGCTCTCCCGTTAGCATGAATAACGGAATGGCTAGCAAGCCGAAGTTATCTAAACCTGAAAATAATCTTTGCGGGGTTGAATCCATCAAGACAAAATTCCCGGCAGTAAAGAAGTACACGACGGTCGTCATCCCAAGAACCAAGGAAATAGGGATTCCAATTAAGAGAAAGAAAATGAATAGGAAGATAACTAGAATCGTCACTTGCTTTCACCTCCCCTTACAAGATCGAGCAGATTAGCGAAGAGATGAATGGTGGCAAACGAAAGTCCAATCGGGACAGAAGAGTATGGGATCCACATCGGGAGGAGCATCGCGCTTGATTTTTGTATAGCAACACTCGGTGAAAAGATCCATTTATAGCTATAAAATAGAAAAACGACCAGAAAGGTCAACATCAGAACATGGCCAAGGATTAATAGCCATTTTCTTACTTGCTCCGGGACAAAATCTATCACAATCGTCACAGCCGCCTGGGACTTATACTTCAGCCCAAGACTTCCCCCGAGAAACGAGATGGCAACCAATAGGAATACTGAAGTTTCACCTGCCCATACGAGCGGATCATTGAAGATATACCGGAAGATTACTGCCAACGTTACCACTACTGCCATAAAAAACATGAGGATCATAGCCAGTTTCTTTTCGAAACTGGCTACGAGATCACTAATATGTTTCACTTATTCCCCTCCTATCTATGCTACTTGCGGAATGTGCTGATAAACTCCTGAATTAGAGGGTTGGTTGGCCCGTACTTTTCATCGAATTGTTTAATTTGGCTAGCGAACACGGAAGGATCGACTTCATAGATTTTCATTCCCTTATCTGCTAGAGTCTTCTTAAATTCTTCCTCTTGTCCTGAACGCGTCGTTACCGCATATTCGGCTGCTGCATTAATCGCTTCTTCAATAATTTTTTTGTCTTCATCAGGCATCTTGTCAAATGAAGCTTTATTCATTAAAGCAACGGCTGGCCAAACCATGTGATTGGTTACTGCTCCATACTTCGTTACTTCGTGATATTTATTCGTGATGGTTGCATCAAGATCCATGTCCATACCATCAATAACACCAGTCTGGACTGCCGCATATACTTCCGGTAAAGCAAGAGACTCTGGAGATGCTCCTAAAGATTTATACCAGTCTTGTAAAGGCGGGCTTGGCGTTACGCGGAACTTTAATCCCTTCATATCTTCTGGTCCCTTAATTTCGCGATCCTTCGTTAACATGACACGGTTCCCTGCAAACAAATAGTCTAGGCCTTGTAACCCTTGGTCCTCAACCGTAGCCAAGATCTTCTTCGCTACATCTGTACTGCGTGCTGCGTTAGCACTTTCAAGATCCTTAAATGCATACGGAGCAAACCAAGCTGTAAATGCATCAGCTCTTGAACTCATATAGGCGGCTGTAATAAAACCAAAATCAACGGAACCAGCCGTGATCTGCTGAACCATATCCGCCTCACTTCCTAACTGACTGGAAGGGTAGATTTCCATCGTCATCCGACCATCAGAGCGAGCAGCCAACTCCTCTTTAAATTTTTCAGCTGCAAGATGCCACATGTGGTCAGGAGGTGTGATATGCGCAAGTTTAAAAGAATAGGTGGGCTTTGCCTCCGTCTTGCTTTCTTCAGGCTTTTGAGCTGTTGTTGTTGACTCTTGTGTCCCGCCCCCGCCACATGCGGTTGTTAAGACCAATGCAGCACTCATTAATGCCAGACTCAACTTTTTTATTTTTTTCATACCAATGTTGCCCCCTTTTCCTGTATTCGTTTTCATTACTTGCAATTCTTTATTTCCTAAATAGATTATAATATCTGTCATTTCTGGTTAGTGTTAAATAGTTAACGTTTTTTTCTAGTATTTTAATGATTAATAACGTAACTTTGTTGATTATTAAGATAAATATTACTACATTTGTTAATCAATTTACAATATTTTAATATTTAGATTGCTAAAATAGAAGAAGATAAACATTTCAAATAAAACGATATGGATGGGACGATAATGAAAATAAGATCCGCCTTTCTTACTGTATTTAGCGAATATATCTATCCAGATGACGGTAAGATTACAATGTCTGAGCTTATCGCTCTCTTAAGAACACTAAATTATACCGATGAGGCTATCAAAAGTGCGATATTCCGGCTGCGTCAGCAAAGAATGATCTTTTCCTTTAAAGCTGGGGATAAAACTTATTATTCATTCACAGAGGAAGGAATAGAAAAACTGAAGGAAGGGTATACCCCTATACCACAACAAAAAGAAGATACGATCTGGAGCGGGCAATGGCAGCTGCTCATCTATTCATTACCAGAAAAAGAGAGACCACTAAGAGACCAATTTCGTAAGGAGATTAGCTGCTTAGGCTTTGGACAACTGACTCCTGGATCATGGATATCCCCTTATGATTGTTATGATCAAGTACAAAAGCTAGTAAAAAAATATAAAATAGAAGACTATGTCCAAATTTTCAATTCCACCCACTTAGGAACGAAAAATAAAGAGTTTCTCGTTTCCCAGGTTTGGGACTTACAGGATTTAAATGTGAAATACCATTCCTTTATTCAAAAATTCACATCCAATTGTATTCCTCATACAGAAATCACGGAAGCTACAAGCTTTGCCCAACGAGTACTCTTAATAAACGAATATCGACCACTTGTACAGCTAGATCCATTTCTCCCCTGTGACCTTCTACCCAAGAGCTGGTTAGGTAAGCAAGCTTCAGCTATCTTCCACAACCATTATGAGTTACTTGCTGGAAAATCGTTTCAGTATTATCGTAATGTCCGGCTACAACTTGATTCTGTTATGAGAGCGCTACCAACTATCTCAGAGACAGCTAACATGAGATATTAGTTATCATCATGAAGAGCAAAGCTAAAAAGAGAGTAACTCAAAGATGCCAGGCACTTTTGAGTTACTCTCCTCTTTTTTTATTATTTACAACTGAAAGATACACTGCCGAGTTCCGCAAATTGAACGGCAATCGTATCTCCCGGTTCAAACATAATGGCCTCAGATATCGCCCCGCTGAGAACCACGTCACCTTTTCTTAAACCTTTTCCAATAGCACCAAGCTTATTGACCGCCCATGCCACGGAAGTCGCTGGATGGCCTAAAACAGCAGCACCAGCTCCAACAGTTGCCACTTCACCATTTTTAGACATCACCATACCTAGACCTGCCAAATCTAGTCCAATAGGAGACAACCACTTGTTACCCACGATAAAGCGGGAAGAAGAACAGTTATCCGCTATTACATCGGTTAGCGTAAACTTAAAATTAAGATAACGGCTGTCAATGATCTCAATAGCTGGTGCGACATACTGGGTCACACGCAAGACATCTGCTGCCGTAATGTTCGTTCCTTGTAGATCTTCGGCAATAAAGAAGGCAATCTCAGGTTCTGCTTTTGGATGAATGAGCTTATTAAATTCTACAGGTCTCCATTCAGGAACAAGCATGTCATCTGTCAGATAACCATAAATCGCCTCATGAACCCCCATCATTTCCTGCTTTGGTTTGCTCGTTAAACCAAGCTTTAACCCAATGCGTCTAGCTCCCTCTTGCTCTTTTCTCTGGATGAGCTTTTCTTGAATAGCATAAGCTTCTTCAAATGTAAGATTGGGATATTGATCCGTAATCTTGACGACTTCACGACATTCTTTTTCAGCAGATAATAAATAATCAACGATTTCTGTATCTACACCTTGTGTAAGATTCATCATTACACCTCCAACTTTTGAGCTTTCGCTAATTCAGCAGCAACATCAAGAATTAAATCCTCTTGTCCACCAACCGTTTTTCTCTTCCCTAGTTCGATTAGAATATCACGTGGATCTAAACCAAATCTTTTAGCCGCTCTTTCTGCATGAAGAAGGAAACTTGAATATACCCCAGCATAGCCTAAAACTAAACTTCCCTTGTTAATTTCCTGAGCCCGAGGAAGCATTGGCCCTACAATCTCCTCTGCCACATCCATCATTTTATAAAGATCAATGCCTACTTGAACTCCCATACGCTCAAGGACCGCGAGCAATACCTCTGTTTGTGTATTTCCAGCTCCAGCACCTAGGCAACGAACACTACCGTCAATACGAGTGGCTCCCTCTTCAATCGCAGCCATCGTATTCGCAACAGCAACAGAGAGATTGTTATGTCCATGGAATCCAACTTCAATATCCAAGGACTCACGTAAAGCATGGATACGTTCTCTTACTTGATCAGGTAAAAGTGCTCCTGCAGAATCTGTGACATATACCGCTTGAGCGCCATAACTCTCCATGAGCTTAGCTTGCTCTACGAGCTTCTCTACTGGAGCCATATGGGCCATCATGAGGAAGCCAAGAGTCTCCATTCCTAATTCACGAGCCATACTGATATGCTGAGCGGAAACATCAGCTTCTGTGACATGTGTAGCCACACGAACTAATCCTGCCCCTAGTTCACGTGCTTGCTTTAATTCATGAACAGTCCCAATACCTGGCAACAAAAGTACAGCGACAGTTGCTTGCTTACACTCTTCAACAGCAGCTTCTATTAATTTCATCTCGTCGACGAGTGAGCGACCATATTGTAGAGTGGAGCCCCCTAATCCATCTCCGTGGCTCACCTCAATATAGTGCATACCTGCCTCGTCTAGGGCACGGGTTACCTTTCGAACTTGCTCCTCTGTATATTGGTGTGCCATCACGTGACTTCCGTCACGCAAGCATACTTCCGTTATTTTTATAGGCTTGTCACTTTTACGCAACATCTTCTCTTCACCTCTTCTTTTCTACAGCGAATTAGATTCTAGTCTTGCTAGATGATGACGGGCAAAATCCTCAGCAACCCGTGTCGCAGCAGCAGTCATGATGTCTAGATTACCAGCATAGTTCGGGAAGTAATCTCCTGCACCTTCTACTTCTAGAAAAACAGTCACGCGGTTATCATCAAATAACGGTTCTTGTTTTAGCTTATAACCTGGAACGTATTGCTGAACTGTTGCAATCATGCTATGAATCGATTCGAGAATAGCTTCTTGATTCATATTTTTCACTTCACAATAAACTGTGTCTCTCATCAGAATAGGAGGATCTGCCGGATTGAGGATAATAATCGCCTTCCCTTGATCTGCCCCACCTACTTCTTCAATTCCACGACGGGTAGTAATTGTAAATTCATCTATATTAGCTCGAGTACCTGGGCCTGCGCTCTCGCTTGAAATTGTCGCTACAATCTCTGCATAAGAAACATTAGCAACTCGATTGACAGCATGAACAATCGGAATGGTAGCTTGGCCCCCGCAAGTAATCATATTCACATTAGGAACATCGAGATTGGTATCTAAATTTACAGCTGGACATACAAAGGGACCGCGTGCAGCAGGGGTTAAATCAATGGCTAGCTTCCCCATTTCCCCAAGAACCTTCGCATGCCTCACATGCGTTTTGGCTGAAGTTGCATCAAACACGATTTCTGCGAGATCAGGATTATCTATTAAACCTTGGATTCCGTTAGAAAATACCTGATACCCTTTTTCCTTTGCACGTTTTAAACCATCAGATTCTGGATCGATACCGATCATAGCTGTTAATTGTAAAACTTCACTTCTTTCCAGCTTATACATAAGATCTGTTCCGATATTACCGGAACCGATAATGGCTGCTTTTACTTTGCTCACCGTAACCTACCTCCGTTTTTACTCAAATGTAACTGAAACAGAACCTAGCGTACCGAACTGAGCGGTAATGCGATCCCCCTGCTTGACTGTTACTGCACCAGATAGTGCACCAGGTAGGATTAATTCACCGGCTTTAAGGGTAATTCCAAATTCAAATAATTTATTGGCTAACCAGGCAACCGCTTCAGCGGGATGACCGAGTGCAGCTGCCCCTGATCCCGTGGCTACAAGCTCTCCGTTATTGTAAAGAGCCATACCTAGACTTCTTAGGTCTACTCCATCAATTGAACTTAACTGGTTGCCCACTACAACCTTTGCGGAGGATCCATTGTCAGCGACTGTGTCTATTAATTTAATCTTCCAATCAGCAATACGGCTATCTATAATTTCAAGCGTAGGAACAACATACTTTGTAGCCATCAAGACATCAAGGTAATTTACATTCGGTCCGACCAAATCCTGTCCGAGAATAAATCCTATTTCCGCTTCAATTTTAGGACTAACCATATCGCTTATCTTCACTTTATCGCCATCAGATACTTGCATGTCATCAAGCAAATGACCATAATCCGGCTCATCTACTCCTAGCATTTTTTGCATCGCTACACTCGTCAAACCTACCTTTTTCCCTATGATCTGACGGCCTGCGGTCTGTTTTTTCTTCATGACTTCTAATTGAATCTGGTAAGCATCCGTTACTGTTAATTCAGAAAATCTTTGTGTGAGCGGTGCAACAGGATTTCTTGTTTTCTCCGCTTCTAATAATTCGTCAGCAATGACTTCTACTAATGCACTCATGGAATAAGGCTCCTCCTTTTAAGTTGAGAGATGAAACAAAAGATGCATAAAAGAGTGACGCTCAGGGTCACTCCTTTATACCTATATGTTATAACTTCATCGTTATGGTTTTTGCCTCGGTGTAGAACTCAAAGCTGTGTCGTCCGCCTTCACGGCCAATTCCACTTGCTTTTGATCCACCAAACGGAGTTCTTAAATCTCTATAGTACCAGCAGTTGATCCATAACAATCCAGAGTTAATCTTGGACGCAACACGATGGGCACGTCGAAGATCGTTCGTCCATACCACTCCTGCAAGACCATAGATGGAATCATTGGCAATTTTAATGGCTTCTTCCTCTGTTTTGAAAGGAATGACGACAAGTACTGGACCAAAGATTTCTTCTTGAGCAACCCTCATCTTATTATCAACATCATAGAGTACTGTAGGCTCATAGAAGTTTCCGTCTGGTAAATCCTCCACTCGCTTACCACCGATCGCTAGTTTCGCTCCCTCGGATAATCCGATTTGCACATAGTTATCAACCGTTTCCAAGTGACTCTTAGAAACTAAGGCCCCCATGTCGGTATCAGGATCTAGAGGGTTTCCTACTTTAATCTTCTTAACGGCAGCCACAAACTTCTCAAGGAACTTTTCATAAACGCTTTCTTGTACAAGCAAGCGTGAACCAGCTAAGCAAATTTCTCCTTGATTTCTATAAATCGCTTCGATAGAACCTGCCACGGCTTCATCTAAGTCCGCATCCTCAAAGACGATATTAGCAGATTTTCCTCCTAACTCTAGGGAAACCGGAATTAATTGAGTAGCCGCATTCTGCATGACGGTTTTACCCGTATTGGATTCCCCTACAAAGGAAATTCTCCTTACGTGCGGATGTGTTGTCATGGCGGTTCCAACAGTGCCGCCCGGACCTGTGATGATATTCAATACACCTGGAGGAAGCCCTGCTTCATTTGCAATCTCCCCCAACATAACCGCACTAAGCGGAGTATAGGAAGCAGGCTTAACCAATACCGTATTCCCTGCAGCTAAAGCTGCGGACGCTTTCCAAGTCATCTGCATGAAAGGAAGATTCCACGGAATGATTAAACTCGTGACTCCAGCTGGTGCATATTTCGAGTAAGACATGTGACGAGATTGGTCATAATGCTCATGATGAACATACTTCGCCATCTCAGCGAAGAATCGCAAATTAGAGGCAGCCCGGGGAATATCAAATCCCCTGCTCTCCTTGATGGGCTTACCAACATCAAGGGTTTCTACTAGAGCTAACTCATCCACTCTTTCCATCACAAGATCTGACATTTTGCAGAGGATCTTAGCTCTTTCTTCTACTGGCATTTCGCTCCAAACACCACTCTCAAACGTACGCTGAGCTACTTCAATTGCCTGTTGTACATCCTGTTCTCCTGCATTGGCCACAGTTGCTAGTTTTTGATTGGTTGCTGGATCAATCGTATCAAAGGTTTCTCCCGACATCGCATCGGTGTATTCCCCGTTAATAAAGAGCTTTGCATCTTTTATTTTGACTTGTTCCTTTTGAATCGAACTCATACGGCAACCTCCTGCTAGTCTTCGATTTCCACTATCATTTCTACTTCTACGGCATTGTTATGCGGAAGCTGTGCCATTCCTACAGCTGATCTTCCATGCTTGCCGATGTCTCCGAATACTTCAACAAGCAGATCGGAGGCCCCGTTCATTACCTTAGGTTGGTCTGTAAAGTCAGGAGTACTGTTGACGAAGCCAAGAATCTTTACAATTCGCTTTACCTTACTTAATTCTCCAACTTCTTGTTTAATAACGGTTAACAGGTTGAGCATACATTGTCTTGCCGCCTCATAGCCCACTTCAATGGTCACATCATCGCCAAGTTTGCCCCTATATTGATTAGTACCCTGTCCTGCAGTAAAAATAAGGTTTCCGGTGCGCACGCAACTCACATAGTTCCCAGCTGCCTGTCTCGGAGCCGGTAATTCATATCCCAATTCTGCCAATCTTTCTTCAGGTGTTAGCACTTGATTGGTCATTTTTTTATCGCCTCTTTTACAGGTATATTGAGGAAACGAAGGGCATTGCCACCTAACATCGCAAGCTTCTGGTCCTCTGTCACTCCCAAGGTATCGTCAATAACGGTGCCTGGAGGAATTTCTCTTAATAAGAACGGATAATCGGAGCCCATAATGACTCGATCATACCCAAAGTTATCCACTAGATAACGTACATTCACAGGATCATTAACTAAAGAATCAAAGTAAAATTTCTTCGCATAAAAACTTGGAGGTTGTTGAATCAAACGTAAATGTGGCCATACCTTCCATCCTTGATCCAAACGGTGAATAATGTAGGGTAATGATCCGCCGCCATGGGCAAAGCAAATCTTTAAGTTGGGGAATTTATCCATAACCCCACCCAAAATTAAGCTTGCCCCGGCTAATGCAGTCTCGCTTGGCATCCCTACGGTATACATCAAGTTATGACGCGGCATTCTCTCTTTGCCTAAAGTTTCCCAAGGGTGAATGAATAAAGGAACTTGCCATTTCTCTGCCATTTCAAAAAACTCAAGGAATGAAGGGTCATCAAGGTTGTTCCCATTCACATTCGTTCCAATCTCAATCCCTTTTAAGCCTAATTCATGTATGCATCGGTCCATCTCACGAATGGCAGCTGTTCCATCTTGCATGGGAACCGTTCCTAGACCAATAAACTTGGTTGGGTATTGTCTTACCGTTTCCGCAATGAAATCATTCTGAATTCGCGACATCAGTTCGGCTTCTTCCGCCGGTGCCCAATAAGAAAAAGTAACTGGAATAGGAGATAGAACTTGAATATCTACTCCTTCTCTCTCCATATCCTGGATCCGCTTCTCCGGACTCCAAACTTGATCGGTTACTTCACGGAATACCTTCCCAGCCACCATGATATTGGCACCGCAAGCGCAAGTACGTTGAAGAAGAGGCCATTTTTCCCCTTGGAAGTGCTTCGTAAGCTCGGAGAAGTTCTCAGGGATAATATGGGTGTGAAAATCTACTCGCATTTCCATTCACTCGCTTCCGGTGGCATTTCGTGTCCGCAATTCTTACACTTGCGCAGCTCTTCACTGCTGTTAAATCCATAGATGGCTTCTTTTACTTGGGTTTCAATATTGGTTAACTGAACGGTCACGCGATGCATCTCATGGTCACACTCATCGCAGTACCAAACAAAGCTTTCTAACTCTCCTTCTGCACGATTACGCTCAATAACAATCCCAATTGTATCGGCTACTCGATGAGGAGAATGAGGAACGTTGGCAGGCAACAAGAACATTTCCCCTTCATTTACTGTGACAACTTCTCTCTTGCCCTCTTGATTGATAATCTCAACGTAGCAGCTTCCCTTTAATTGGTAGAAGATCTCTTCCGATGGATCCACGTGAAAATCACGACGCTTATTAGGTCCGCCCAGAAGCATGACCATCATTTCTGCATCTTTCCAAATCAATTTATTATTTACTGGTGGTTTTAATTGATCTTTGTTCTCTTCGATAAACTTCCATAGATTAATAGGAGGGAGGGCAGCCTTTACCGCTTCACTTTTCATAATTACAATCCCCTTTCATGATTTCCTTATCTTAAAGCCTTCTGCATGTGAACCACTTCTTTAGCTAAATGATTAATTCTGCTAAGGACTTCCTCATCTACGATTTCATTCTGACGATTGAAATGATCATTGTGAGCATAAACATATCCAGGAGCAACATAAGCGCGGAAATAACCAGCTATTGGTTTTAATTGATTTTCAACACCATATCTATAACTTTTTTCGTATCCCCCGTGTAAGTAGAGGGATCTCGCCCATCACAAAACGCTACATCATAATCCAACATGTCAAGATGTTTTAGAGCCTGTAATGGGTCCCGAAATTCCAAGCAGTTTCACGAGCAAGCTCCTCCTTCTTTTTCTCCGACTGGCCATCCCAAGAGAGAATGAGATTGCTGCAAATCACCTTGTGCGATTAATTCACGAATTCTAGTAGAAGAGATTCTCTTACCTCCTGAACAGCAAACGGGTTCAGTCACTTGAACTTGGAAAAACTGCGAGAGGAGAGATACATCTCCTTCTCGATTCCTTCCAAATCGAAAATCTTCCCCCACCATAATCTCAAGTGGATTTAATCTTGCCAGACCTTGAATAAATCGTGATGAACTGCGTTTCGCATAAGACGTATTAAACTTAGCGACGATGGCATGTTCTACTCCTAATTCAGCCAATCTCTGCAATTTCTCATCTATCGGTGTAAGCATCTGAACACCTTGGAAATAGTTGCGAGGAGGTGGATCAAAAGTAAACACCACGCTTGGTACTTTCAGTTCCCTACTTCGATTCACAGCTTCTCGAATGACTGCTTGATGGCCTTGATGAACTCCATCAAAGGCACCGATAGCCACAATGGAAGCTGTTAGAAAGAGTGAGCCTTCTGCATGCGTTTTCATTTTCCCACCTCCTCTTCAACTGGTTGATTACTTATTGGATACTGGTTCTTTTACATTCAGTACACTTAATGCTTCATCTACCATGTTAAATGAACGTTGACGCTTGTAATTGTTGTAGAAAATCGCTCTCTTACGAATTGGATCTCCTGTATAGTAGCGCTCATATTGCAATAGTCGCTGACCAAAAGCTTCTCCACATAAATCCCAAGCTAACTTGAATACTTGAATACGTTCGTTAGCTCCAACCCCTTCTTTACCTACATAGTAGTTGTTGAGATCTTCAGCAATCTCAGGGTTATTAAAGTCTCCTTCTGTTGGGGACATGAGCAATCCGCCTGCTCCAATAATCTGCATGACTTCGATCGCACGCGGATACATCGTAGGCATTAAGCCTCTGATGGTTTCAAGCGCTATCCAATCCGGCATTGCCTCTCCCTGGGCAGTCACTTCGAAATCGTATTCTGCTGCCTTCAATAAAGCTTTAATGGTTTCAACTGCTTGGATAAGTTCTCCAAGGTCATTCTGAACGTTTAGGTAAACATCTACCCCGATGGATTCTGCAACCTTAACGGCTACTTCTGTTGCAAATTGAAGTTTAATTAATCCTCTTACACCAGACTGATGGGCCGGCTGTTGGGCAATCCCTGTCTTCGGGTAGAGTAGGTTCGCTGCTTCTACATTGTTATAAAGGAATACACGATTCCAAGGAACGGTCACATTATCAAACACCAATACAGCATCTTGTTCTTCAAATCTTGAAGCTAACGGGTGATCATACAACGGACGTTCTCCATTTTGCATTGGTTCACGGCAGATCATACGAAGTCCTGGAGTATCAATTGGTAAGGCAAATGCTAATGCATAGCGCTCGTCACCTGGCTTAAAGCCTGGGAAGGAGTAGACAATAACTTCATCCGTAATCGGGGCGAGTGTCGCTAGCATCTTAGCGCCTCTTACGACTAATCCTTCAGGTGTTTCTTCTACTGCACCTAGATGCGTAAAGGTATCTTTCTGCTCATGAGAAGTCTTGCTGCGGTCATTTTGGGGATTGATAATGGCATGAGTTAAGAACAAGTCATTATCACGAATATGGCGGTAGTAATTTTTAATATTTTCTGCCCAGTCTTTGTTGTATTTTTCAAAGAACCAAGAATTGTAAGCCATAGATGTAACAACGGTATTCAAGAAATCTGGCGTTCTTCCCATTAGGCCGAACGTAGCTTTAGCAAACTCTTCAAATACGGCTCTTCTCTTCTGGAGACCATCATAATCCTTCGGCACGAAAAAGGCATTATTGACTCTTTCTCCAGTTTCTTCACATACGTGAGTAATCTTCTCTTGGTAGGCTGGATCGTGCTGCATATCATATAATTTAGCAATCTCTAGGATTGGTTGCTTGAAAACGGGCTCATCAAACAAGTTTGTGATCTTTCGTCCAGACATATAAACATTCGGTTGTCTTGATTTTAACGCTTCAATATATTGAGCCCCCGTACGGATTCCCATATTTTATTCCTCCCTTAAATTTTTTGTTTTTATCTTACTGCCTGTTCATAATTGAATTATAATATTGAATCATCAAAACAACTGTAAGGTAGTTAACGTATTTTTTCGTTTTTCATGATGTTAATTCACTGATTCAAATCTTCCTATTACCACGATTATTGTAAAAATTGTGTAAACCATTTATAATAAATCCTGAAAGTTTATTTTCGTTACGACGGTATCAAATCCATATTTTAGGAGTGAGAGGAATGGCGACTGTATTTGAAACCGTATACAATTGGGAACCTTACTTAAAGTTTGGAACAAGACAATTTATCAAAAAGAAAACAGAGATCTATAGTCAGGGCTCCATCGGCGACGGATTCTATTATCTGCATAAAGGACTAGTAAGAATTGTGACCTCCACAGCAAAAGGCAAAGAGAGGATCCTGAACATTGTCGTTCCTGGCCAACTATTAGGCGTTCAAAGTATGGATAATCGTGCTCACTTTACAACCGCTATCACGGTAAAAGACTCCGTACTCTACTATTTCCCATGTGATCCTTTCAAGGATCTAATCAAGGAGCACCCCGCTTTGCGTAACGTCTTTACTCAAACTGTCATCCATAAGATGAAGATCCTATTGGATGGTATCAATCTTAATAGCCTTTCATCCGAACAACAGATTGCCGTCCTGCTTTTAAATATCTGTGATGATTTCAAGAACTATGAAGTTCCCTTATCGCAACAGGATCTTGCGAATTGTACCGGTCTCACTCGAATTACGGTATATAAGATTTTGAAGGACTGGAAAGATCATAAAATTATTCAAGTACAAAACCGCAGCTTCGTGATTAATCGACCTGATCTTTTACGAGCACTTGTGAAAGAAAGCGTTAACAATACCTAAATAAAAAAGAGGGAAGGAATTTTATCCTACCCTCTTTCCTGCTTATCTACTTTTCAGCGTTCATCTTTCCGATCTCTATCATTTTCTCCATGTCCAAAATTTCTACTTCCCTACCTGACATTTCAATTAGTCCTTGTTGTTTCCACTTTTGAAAAGTCTTATTGACCGTAATTCTAGAGGTTCCAATATACTGCGCAAATGAAGATTGATCAATAGCAATCCTCCCATTCTCCTGTATGAGCTTCAGAAGATAATGAGCCATCTGCTGCTCTACTGGACTATCAAGTAAGGAGATGATCTCTGCTAGTAGTCTAAATTTATAGATAATTAAATTTGTAAAAATCGTGGCTGCCTTAGGATGTTCAGAGCAAACGGTAGCTAGAGCCTCATCAGAGAAATAATACAAGATGGAAGGCACGGTCGTAACGGCACTAGTTAAATAGTTTTCCTTGTGTACACCATGTTCACCTAACGTCATACCCTCGGGGACGTAGTTTACAATCCGTTCATCTCCCTTATCTGAGAGCAGTAGAATCTTTACTCCTCCTTGACTCAGATAATAGAACCCTTTCCCACTTTCGCCTTGACGATAAATGACAGTATTCTTCTCTAGTTCAAGCTTCTGTCCATAATCTAAAAAGGGTTCCCATGTGTGGCGGAGTTCTAACATTTGATCACCTTTTCTAGTAAGTCTCTATCTTCTATTATATCATTCTTTTTAAGGATAACCAAATTAAAGGCTGCTCCTTTAAATCGGTTATTACCGACTTAAAGGAACAGCCTCTTGTAATGATTAGGAATGTTGGAATTGTTCTTCTTCCGTAGATCCTGTTAAAGCGGTAGTAGAAGATTTTCCACCAGAGATGGCGAGAGAAACTTCATCGAAGTAACCCGTACCTACTTCACGTTGGTGACGAGTTGCCGTATAGCCATGAACTTCAGCAGCGAATTCAGCTTCTTGAAGTTCGGAATAAGCAGCCATTCCGCGGTCTCTATATCCACGAGCTAATTCAAACATGCCGTAGTTGAGAGCATGGAATCCAGCCAAAGTAACGAATTGGAATTTATACCCCATTTTCCCTAATTCCGATTGGAAGTTAGCAATCGTCTCATCATCCAACTTCTTCTTCCAGTTAAAAGAAGGTGAACAATTGTATGCTAATAATTTACCTGGATACTTGGCGTGGATCGCTTCTGCAAAGCGGCGGGCTTCTTCAATATTTGGCTCAGAAGTCTCACACCAGATCATATCGCAATACGGTGCATAGGCTAAACCACGTGCAATGGCTTGATCTAAGCCAGGCTTCGTATAGTAAAATCCTTCTGTAGTCCTTTCACCTGTCAAAAATTCTTGATCATATGGGTCAGCATCACTCGTGATCAGGTTCGCTGCATTTGCATCCGTACGAGCGATAATCACGGTTGGCACCCCCATAACATCTGCTGCCAATCGAGCTGCGATGAGATTGCGTACAGCCGTTTGGGTTGGGAGCAACACTTTCCCTCCTAAGTGCCCGCACTTCTTCTCGGAAGATAATTGGTCTTCTAGGTGAACTCCACCTGCACCGGCTTCAATCATCGCCTTCGTAAGTTCAAATACATTCAAAGGACCACCGAACCCGGCTTCCATATCGGCAACAATAGGAGCAAACCAATACGTATCTCCTTTGCCTTCCGCTTGTTGAATTTGATCTGCACGTTGAAGGGCTTGATTAATTCGCTTAACTACATGAGGTACACTGTTGGCAGGGTATAGACTTTGATCCGGATACATATGACCAGAAAGATTGGCATCTGCTGCAACTTGCCAGCCGCTTAAATAAATTGCCTTAAGCCCTGCTTTCACCTGTTGCATGGCTTGATTTCCGGTAAGAGCTCCAAGAGCATTAATGTAATCCTCTGTATTCACTAGATTCCACAGACGTTCCGCTCCCATACGAGCTAGGGTTTGTTCTACTACCACAGAGCCACGAAGCTTAACGACCTCTGCTGATGAGTACGTTCTCTCCACACCCACCCAACGATTGGACTTCCAGCTTTCTTCGATTTGGCGGATTTGTTCTTCTCTATTCATTGTCATTGTTCTTCTCTCCCTCATTTTTTATGTAAATTATTGGATACCAAAATAACCAACTGTTATGCATTAATTTTATTTGATATATAACAGATTAGGCATAATAAGTTACATCTCAATATCCATACAACATTCGATAGCTGCCTTATGGCTTGGATGTTCCAATCCACAGGCTCGACAGGTATGCGACATGTCCAGATCATCTAGCTTTCGGAAAACGACTACACGTCCTTTTTGGGATTGGATGCCTATCGATTCATCCCCATTAGCTGCTAGAGTTAGAATCTCGTCTCCATATACAAACGTAGTTCCCATCATATCTTCTTTAGTTTTTCCTATTGCCTCATTTTGCAGAATCCATCTTTGTACCAGCTCTCTACCCGTTGCTTTCGCCGTTTGCATTTGCTTTCCTACACCCTCTTCCTATCTGTCTTAATCAAATAATAACACATTTTCGATAGTAATCAACTGTTATAATACACAAAGTAAAGCGCTAACATTGCTTTTTTTCTCATGAATTAACTTTATTTCTCTGTTTTTCTATATGAATCAAATTTTTTTGAGTTACCGGACACAAGCACATATTCCTTGCGCCCATGTCAGCCTTTGCCCCTGCTACATATAGTAAGGTAAAGACCTATCCATCACCATCCTTGAGACAGATAGCGGAAGGAGGATTGGCAATAATGAAGCGTAAACCCATTTATTTTTCCAATGTTAGATCACGCAACCTGGCAAGTGAACATCCCGGCAATTACTTTGTTCCGATCGTGGAACGGGCGAAACATAGTGTCATCTCGATTGAAACCCGCGACCGGTCAGCAGCAAGGCAAAGCGACTTTCTCTTTTCCTTCTTATTCCCCCAAACCGAGCAAGCCTCCAGCCGAACGAAGAGCTTCGGTACCGGTTTTATCGTACACCCCAATGGCTATATCCTCACGAGTGAACATGTCATTCATAATGCAGAGCAAATCAATGTTCGACTATATAGTGGAGAACAGAGAACCGCAAAGGTCGTGTGGAGCGATGAAAAAAGAGATTTAGCCGTATTGCAAATTCAGAGCCGCAGATCTCTTCCGCCTCTACCTATTGGATCCTCTGCTGATAGTAAAGTGGGCGAATTTGTCCTTTCTATTGGTAATCCGATGGGACTTGAGCATACCGTTACAAAAGGAATCATCAGCGCCAAGAATAGACCCGTTCGGATTTCCGATAAGCTTTATGAGGATATCATTCAAACCGATTGTGCCATTAACCCTGGTAACAGTGGTGGTCCGCTCATTAATATGAATGGTGAAGTTATCGGGATGAATGCTTTTATTATTAAGAACAATCAAGGTCTGGGATTTGCTGTTGGAATTGATGCCATAAAAGAAAGAGCCGGACGCTTCCTTGTAAGATAAGCAAAAAACAAATAGGATGACTTATTCAGTCATCCCTTTTGGCCTTTTATTTATCGCTTAAATTCACTGTTTTATCTAAAGAGTACACAGACGAGCCCGCTTTAAGATAACCTGTAATTATAGTCTCTCCATCTAGGTCATATTCCTCATCTATCCATGAGACGACACGGTTAAGATCTACCGATTGATCCGATAAAGTGGCAAGCTCTCTTAATGTCTGTAGTTCAGAGAGTGCAGCGGAGCCTTCTACAGTCCTTTTATTTCCATTTTCATTTGTGACTTCGATTTTAGCTTCATAACCTGTATTCGTTTGCTTAAAGGTGTGCTGGACCGTTCTAGAAGATGCTTCAAATTGCAGGGTCATCTCTTGAACGTCTTTTAAATTCCCCAGTATATTGTCCTCAGGGGAGAGGTTCACACTCTTGTCCACATTATACGCCGTACCATCATATACCATTCTCCCCTTCACATTGGCGTAACCGGAGAGGTCATATTCTTCATCGATCTCCATGATGGCTTCAATTAGATCTACTTCACCATTCTGAATGGCTTGCCCTGCAATGGTTTGGATTTCACCAAAGGCATCAGCCCCCGTCTTATTCGTTGTTCTACTTCCTACACGATTTTCGATAGTTGCCGTATAGGTCTGGTCGGATGCCTTCTGGAACGTTACTTTTACTGTTTCATCTTCCGTTACTACATCCAACCAAAAACTTGATACCTTGGATAGGCTACCCCAGGAGACTTCAGGAGATAGGTTCACTTCCTTGTCAATAGAGTACGTGGTCCCATTAACTGAGAGGCTCCCCTTTACCGTTGCTCTGCCGCCTAAATCATAAAGGTCATCAATCTTCGCAACAGCTTTATCTAAATCAATGGACTGGTTATCTTTTGCAGCTTTGACTATCCTTTTTATTGTTTCTAGAGCTTGGGTACCGGTTTGTTTTACTGTTCTTGAGCCTGTCTTATTCTCTACCCATGCATTGTATGTGTTCGTACCGGTCTTCTCAAAGAATACATCTACGCTTTCCTCATCCGTATCTACATCCAAAGAAAATTTAGATACGTCATCGAGACTTCCCCAAGAGATGGTTTGATCAGAGGAGGAAAGGTCAATCTTTTCTTTATATTGATAGTTCTGATCCCCAACAGAAAGCTTCAGCTCAACATCAACTTCATTCTGTAATTTATATACTCCCGAAACTTCTTCAACAAACTTTTTTAAATCAAATGAGTTTCCTGAACTTCTAACACCGGAAGCCTCTAGCAACTCTTTAATCTCAATAAATGCCGCGTAGCCTTTTGTTTCTACTTTACCTGAATGAGAAACCAGTTCAATCTTCGCGTCGTAACCATTCGATTTCTTTTCGAATTTAACTTCTAGCTTTTTGTCTCCACTTTTCATCTCTGCTTTAAATTCTTTAACAGAATCCATGATTCCCCATGAAGGCTGATCGTACTGCTGACTAGTAAAGGCATCAATGAATCCTATTTCTCCATCCGCTTGAAGAACGGCCTGGATCGTCATATTAGTCTTAAGGGATGATAGCTTAGAAACCTTCTTATCTACATATACAACGACATCGTCATCTACTGTATAGGTTACGTTTTTCCTATCTTGCATAATGGTTATTTCATCTTCGCTAATGCTCTCAATCGTGCCATTTACAGATTGTCCTACTTTTTCACCTTTCTGTTCTTTGGAATTCTTTAACCGTTCGATAAAGACAGCCATCTCAGCTCGGGTGACAGGCTTATTCGGTCTAAAGGTCTTGTCCTCATACCCTACAACCAAGGAGTTTAGAATAGCGAAAACCAGATAAGACCGTTCTTGTTGGGAGAGCTGGGCTACATCATTGAAAAATAGACTTGCCTTGTCAATGTCCACATCTGTCTTTGCACCCAAAGCGTTAGCCATCAGTTGCATAATAAACATTCTCGTTGCTGGCTTATTGGGTTGGTTTACTTGTGCTTGGGTTACAATCCCATGCTTGACCGCTGCGTCAATGCTGCCTAGAGCCCAAGCCGGTACATTAGGCATAGCTCGAACAGAAGGGTTGGTGCTAGGTTCTATTCCGAGCATCTTGACTACCATAACGATAGCCTCAGCTTGAGTAACGTTATTTTGAGGTCTAAATGTATAGTCTTCATAACCTTTGATGATTTCTAAGACACTCATTAATTCCACTGTTCTCTTTGCCCAATGGTTATCTATATCCTTTATCTTTAATTGCTTGCTTGCTTTTATTTGATTACCCAACCCTTTACCTTTCCCTCTACCATTATCCTTCGCATCGACCGCTGCACCGAAGCTAAAGGTTAATGTCCCGGCTAACAAGGCGGGTAGGATCTTATGTTTCCACGTATTCATGTCAATTCCTCCTCATAATAACACCATTTGTATTTGTTACCATATTTTTCGACTGAGGAGAGAGTTTTCTGGGTGTCGAATTAAGAAAAAAAAAGAATGCGCCTGAAAACCATCCAGGCACATTCGCTTATATTGTTCGGTATAGGTAATGTTCTAATCCCATCTTGTGTAGTATTTATGGATAGGGATACCTAAAAATTTATAAGTCGTTACAATGTAACGAGCTTCACGAGGATAATCATGAAATTTCGATTTTTTCACTTCAAACCACTTAAACTTTTTCATGAACCTAGGCCCCCTTCCACATATTGTAATAAACATTTTATCACAAGGGCCTAAATTCAATCAATTCAGACTTGTCGACATTTTTCTATAAAATACAACAAGAAAGCACAATCCTCTACAGATTGTGCTACATCCATTGCTCTCCCCAATATTGAATAGCTTGAATGACAGGTTCTAAGCTTTTCCCTTTGGGAGTGAGTTCATATTCAATTCTGACAGGAGTTTCTGGATAAACCTTTCTTGTGAGAATCTGTGCGTCCTCTAGCTCCTTCATGCGTTCTGAGAGCACCCGGTCGCTCATCTCCGGTATCTGTTCCTTTATTTCTTTAAATCTTCTTGGACCACCTAACAGCACGCGGATAATAAGACCTGTCCATTTCTTCCCTAGTAATTCCATTGCTGCTTCATATCGTGGGCACATTGACGAATAGTTCATGGGTACGCCCCCTTGATCAGTTCTTACCAATGAGTATACTTGATTTTTAAGGGATTGTAAAAAGTAAGTTAAAACAGTTTCATAGAACTTTGTGTAAGCAAAAAACAGCAAGCAATAGAATGCTCACTGTTTTTTCTTAAAAGCAATAAGATAGACATCCTGATCCTGTTCATTCAAATGATTTTCAGCATTCTGTAGGATCTGTAATTGTTCATGAGTAAGACTTGCGATGGGGACTTCATCCAGGTGATTATATTTCTCCATAAATCTACCCCCTTTCATCATCTTCGCCTATTTTGCCAAAGCTTCATCATTTTTATGATTCCTCTTCCTAACCCTTATTTATGTTATAATTTATGAATAATGGGATCAGAGTAAATACTATACCTGTTTCCTCATACATACAAGAACTACATATTCATAAAAAAGGAGGGATTATATGAACCAAGCCTTCTCACAATTGCTTACCATCTTTTCCCGGACAAAACAGGACATTGAAGTATTCAATAGTATGCTTCAACCCGTTGTTGACAATGCGAAGGATGAACATGAACGACTGTACTTCCACCACATTCTTGAGGAAGAAGAACAGCGACTAGAGCGATTGGATGTATTATTGCCTATGCTTAAGCATTCACTAGAAGAAGAGCTGAGTAATCGTCAGCTTGTCCAACTTCTTCAGGAACTCAGCCTTGAAAAATTCGGACTTCACAATTTCCGTGAACATCTAGATCTAGCGATGTTTGAGTTTAAGGATGAAGAACGACATAGCTTACTGAAGTCTATGCGAGAAAGTACCCAAACAGATTATCTGACAGTAAAAGAACTAGTCACAGAACTCAATAATAAATTTCTGGATGTTTCTCCAGTAGAAGCCTTCTCGAATGTAGGTTCTAGTTCTTCTAAATCGTCTCAACCTGAGACAACAAGTAAGCAACAGGAAAAGCGCCTGACTGTAGGCAGTCTTAGAAACAAATAAGGGGAGGTACAAGCAATGACTAAAATAAGCAGATTTCCTGATTCACCATTATCCTCTGCTGAATGGCAACAACTTGACGAAACGATTGTTAATGTCGCACGCAAACAATTAGTTGGCCGACGTTTCATCGATGTTTACGGACCCCTAGGTCAAGGGGTTCAGAGCGTTTCCAACGATATTTATACAGAGTCCCAGAGCGGTGGTATGAGTCTTCGCGGGGATACACTCTCGCTTTCTACCTCCATTAAAAGGGTTAACCTGACGATTCCCATTCTTTATAAGGATTTCATGCTTTATTGGAGAGACATTCAACAAGCTAAAACATTGGACATGCCGATTGATATGGGCCCAGCGGCTAATGCGTCCATTCAATGCGCACGACTTGAAGATGATCTCATCTTCAATGGATCAGAAGAAATGGACTTGCCAGGATTAATGAATGTAAAGGGTAGACTCACTCATATTCGCAGTGATTGGATGGAGTCTGGAAAGGCCTTTTCTGACATTGTAGAAGCCATTAATAAATTACTTCAAATGGGACACACAGGACCTTATGCTCTAGCTGTTTCGCCTCAATTATATGCTTTACTACACCGTGTCCACCCTGGCACGAATGTGCTCGAGATTGAACACATTCGGGAATTAGTCACCGACGGTGTTTATCAAACCCCAGTGATAAAGGGCAATGCTGGAGTACTCGTTGCAACAGGACAGCACAATTTAGATTTAGCCATTGCTGAGGATTTTGATTCTGCCTTCCTAGGGGATGAGCAAATGAACCACTTATTCCGTGTATATGAGTGTGTGGCCCTTAGAATCAAAAGACCAAGCGCCATTTGTACACTAGAGGACCACGAGTAATTTCGAAGGAGCGATGTTCGATCGCTCCTTTTTTATTTCAGTTGTAAACAAGAAAACCACCGATCACTCATGAGATCGGTGGTTTTGATATACTATACAGCACTTTTTAAGAAACACGCTTTTCCATCTTAACTACTTTAGTATCTTGAATGAGATCAAGATCCATATGCTTCTTAGCAGAGTCAGAACCAATATCTTCTATAATGTGCAAGACTTCCTGAAGGACAGGCTTGGTGAAGCCGTCTTCATTGAGCTGACATAACTTTGTAAGGTATTTAATTTTCTCATCCGTCTTCAATTGCTTATAGAATGAGTTGTTCAAACTCTTAATATGTTTATGAGTAGGTTGAGAAATCATACTGATATCATTAATGTGAATGATATATCGCTTTCCCTCTTCTGTAATGAAGGAGACGGAATAAATAATAGAACCAGCCATATCGATATGAGTTACGGCGACATTCGTAAATTCTTCTCCCGAACGCAGGCGAACGAACTCTGCTTCTACCGCGCCACCCATCTTTCTTTCATTTACTAAAACTGTATGAATGTCCTTTAAACCATTAACCTGGTATAGCATGTTCATCCCCCTCATTAGAAGTGAGAATTATCCTCGTTATCAATGATACCAATTCTCAGTATCATTTTACAACTAATTGCATGCTTTCGTCAACCCTTGTTGAGAATGATTTTTAAATTCTTTTGTTTCTGCCTATTTACAAGTTCTTAACCTTAGTATTGAACAAAATGTGGAATTCCATTCCGAAAAAAAAAGAGGAACTTTTAATAAGCTCCTCTTTCGTTATTAGTTATTTAACAAGATAACATGTACTTTCCCAGGTCCGTGAACGCCTAAGGCTAGATCCATTTCAATATCACCTGTTCGGCTTGGACCAGTGATAAAGTTAATACAAGCTGGCAGGCCCTCTGGAGCTTTAGCTTTAATGTGCTGGACCGCTTGGGTTAGGCGGGGGACGATAGTATCTTCTGATAAGATACAGAGAAATACAGGTGGAAGCAAGCTCACAGAACGACCTCGTCCTCCCCCATTAAATAACATAACTGTACCTGTTTCGGCAAGTCCTAGATCGGCGTAAGTAATCCCTAGATCCATAGTTGCCGCAGAGTGCCTCAACGTTTCCTCACCAGAAGACTTATTCCATGTTAAATGCTGTACCCCTTTTGAGATGAAAAAGGAAGGCAAATTCAAAGGGTCTAAGCGTTCGTCATCCCATTGAATACATGAATTGACCTCAAATTTCCTTATCACTTTTTCTAAAGCAGCAGGTACATCTTCTACCTTGATACGGTCGACTTCCGTATTTAGAGCGTTCAAATTATCAATAAACTGTTGAATTAACTCTTCCTTCGTCTTCCCCTCATAAAGACGGACCCCCGGATGCTCCCCCCACTTTGGAGGAGTCACCCCAGAACGTCGATCCCGCCCCAGCTTGCTTGCCAATTTATTTAAGAAGACCTCTTGCTTTTGCATTAATTTTCAGTCCTCCTTCCTTCTTTTTCCCACCAATCTCGGAAGGATTGTTTAGCTGGTCTCGGAAGGTCACGGACATCGGTCCAACCTTTCATCATCCCTGGTCCTTGTGTAATCACATCATCTTTACTAAAAATCCCCATCCCTTTATGAGCCATATTAACAGCTAAATCATAAACCGACGGGTGACTAGTAGCAAACCCAAAACCCTTAAATGCCAGCTTCTCAGATAGCGGAGCCATTCCTTTTTCTACTTGATCCTTTCGATGTTCAATAAGCAAGTCATGTAGAGGGATTTTCACCGGGCAGACTTCTGTACACGCTCCACATAAACTCGAAGCATGAGGTAGTTCCTTCCATCCCTCATACCCTTCCAATAGAGGGGTTAGAACTGCACCAATAGGACCGCTGTAGACTCCACCATAAGCATGTCCACCAATATGCCGATAAACAGGACATACATTAAGACACGCACTACATCGTATGCATTTAAGAACCTCTTGGTACGCGGTTCCTAGGCTGTCGGATCTCCCATTATCGAGAATGACCAAATGAAATTCTTCGGGTCCATCCAGATCCTCCAATTGTCGGGCAGAGTTAATTGCTGTAACATAAACACTAATCTTCTGTCCTGTTGCACTCCGCGTCAGCATGGAAATGACAATATCTAACTCCTCCCACGTAGGGACAAGTCTCTCCATTCCCATAATAGCAATGTGGACCTTAGGTAAAGTGGTTGTCAAGCGTGCATTCCCCTCATTACTTACCAGCACGACTGATCCTGATTCCGCAACGGCAAAGTTACAACCGGAAATCCCAATATCAGCTTGCAAAAACTCCTCTCGTAAAGTTTCACGGGCAAATTGACAGAGCTCAGTCGTTTCCTCCGAGAGCTTTCTTCCCGCTACCTCTGAAAACAACTCAGATATCTCTTTTCTCGTTTTATGAATCGCGGGTGCAATGATATGAGATGGCGTTTCGTTAGCCAATTGGATGATGTATTCCCCTAAATCAGATTCAATAACCTTAATATCCATTTCCTCTAAGTATTTGTTGAGATGAATTTCTTCCGAGACCATGGATTTGGATTTTATGATCGATTTAGCCCCTTTTTCTCGGGCAATCTGGGTTACTACTTGAATGGCATCATCGGCGGTTTCTGCAAAATGGACGTGTCCTCCATTTTTCCGGACATTCTCTGCTAGTTGTTCTAGGTAACTATCCAAGTTTTCTATAGTATGACGGCGGATCGCTGAGGCACGTTCACGCCATTCTTCTACATTTCCGAGAAGCTCAACCGCTTGGTTGCGGCCACCACGTAACCGATCTTGAGCAAATGGAACAGCTTTCTTTAGAACGGGATCATCAATGGCTTTATCCACGCGTTGATTAAAGGTTAAAGGATGAGCACTCATTTCCCTTCTCCTCCTTTCGCTAGAACTTCTGCTACATGTAAAACTGAGATGTCCTTGCCTGTACGGCGCAGTCTTCCACCGATATTCATTAGACATCCAAGATCAGAACCAATTAATACTTCGGCCCCAGTTGACTCGATATGTTTTACTTTTTCATCCACCATCTTCTCCGAAATATCGCTCATCTTAGCAGCGAATGTACCCCCGAAACCACAGCAGTCGTTACAGTAAGGCAGCTCCTCTACTTGGAGACCTTCCACTTGTTCAAGGAGAAGCTTGGGCTCTTGTACGATTCCAATACCACGGCTCATATGACAAGACTGATGGTAGGTTGCCTTGGCTGTATACTCCACATCTTTAAGCTCTACCTTTAGAACGTTAACTAAAAACTCCGAAAACTCATAAGTGTTACTTGCGAGTTTCTTGGCTTTCTTTAACCACTCTTCATCATTTTTAAATAATTCTGGATAATAGTGGCGAATCATAGCCGCACACGAACCAGATGGCGTGACAATCGTTTCACTGTTTTCAAATGCACGAATTAATTGTTTAGCTGAGTCTTTTGCGTCGGAATGGTATCCACTGTTATAAGCTGGTTGACCACAACAGGTTTGTTGATTTGGAAAATCCACTTCAACCCCATATCTTCTTAAGACTTCAATGACACTCATCCCTACCTGTGGATAAAAAACATCCGCTAGACAGGTGATGAATAAGGAAACTTTCATGATGATAACCCCCGTTGTTGTAACTTAATTTAATTCAATTCAATAAGAACGACAGACTTCACATTTAAGCAATCTGGTGCAGAAGGAACATATAATCTTGCAGGAAAACCTTTGGTAAGAAGCTCCCCTTTTTGCTTATACACAAGGAAAGAAGTCTCTAGATTCTCTCTATCTACTTGCTGAGAAAATCCATCTTCTGCTTCAACTTTTGCTTGAGTAAAGTTCTTCATGGGTATATTTAACTCTTCGAAGATCTTCTTCAAGTAAACAGCTTCTGCTTGCTTCCCTGGAACGACATCCTCTACGGGTACACTTGCATCTTTCCATCTTTCCATATCCTCCAAGGAGATAATGCGTTTCTCCTGTGATGGATCGGTAATACATAGTTTCCAGTCCATGGTTTTCCCTCTCCCTATCTATCCTTTTAGTGTTCGGTATTCCCAGTTAAAATCTGGAGTGCATGGGGTAATATGTCCTCAATGACTTCGAAGCACTCTTTAACCCCTTTCGTACTGCCTGGAAAATTAATAATGAGCGTTTTCCCACGAATCCCAGCAGTAGCTCTCGAAAGAACGGCAAATTTGGTATTAGCAAGGGTAGCTGCCCTCATTCTTTCAGGTAAACCTGGCGCTTCTCGTTGAATTACGGCTTTTGTTGCTTCTGGTGTTATATCTCGTGGTGAGAATCCAGTCCCACCCGTTGTCAACACGAGATCACATCCTAGCTCATCAGATAATGAGATGAGATGATCCTCAATGGTGCGCTGATCATCCGGAACGATGTAATAAGCAGCTACTTCACCATCTATCCTTGGGATAAGCTCTTTTAATAAAGAACCGCTCTTATCCTCTCTTTCTCCCAGACTTCCCTTATCGCTTGCTGTGAGAATTCCGACTCTCCATCTGGCCATTTTTTATTCCCTCCTCATTAAGTTCTCTTAAAATCTCCACTTTTTCCACCTAATTTAGAAAGAAGATACGTAGGTCCAATTACCATTTCTTTATCCATTGCTTTACACATATCATAAATGGTTAAAGCTACTGCACTAGCGGCTGTCAGTGCCTCCATCTCCACACCAGTAACTCCCTTTGTCTTCACCTTAGCTTCAATAAGAATCGTATCATCAGATGCATCATCAAATTGGATGTCAACACCATTGATAGGAATAGGATGACACATCGGAATGATATCAGATGTTTTCTTCGCCGCCATAATGCCAGCAACCTGTGCTACTGCCAGCACATCGCCTTTGCCTATCTTACCAGCCTTAATTCGACTCATCGTTTCGGGTTTCATTACGACACGGCTAACCGCGATCGCCTCCCGCACGCTCTCCTGCTTGTCTGAAACATCGACCATCTTTGCCCGATGCTGGTCATTAAAGTGAGTTAATTTATCATCCATAAACAATCCTCCACCGATAAATCTAAATAATTGAATAATAGCATTATACCATTGATTGCTTACGAATAAAGAAAAGCATCGTAACTTTTTACGATGCTTCGTGATAAGTTATTGAACCGCTAATTTGTCCTTACGTGACTTCATTACCTGTAAAGCAAAAATGATACCTAAAGTTCCGAAACCTAGCGTATCAGTGATGAGTCCTGGAACAATTAAAAGTAAACCAGCAGCAATGACCAGTATTCTTTCCCACACTGCCATTGTGGTCATCCAATAGCCGACCAAACCAGCGCTTACACCAACCATCCCTATTGTTGCTGACAGGATTACCAGTAGAACTTCTCCTAGATTGGTATCAATTAAAAGCAGCTCTGGAGAAAGAACAAAAATGTATGGGATAATAAACGCGGCTATGGCTAGCTTGGTAGAATTAAATCCAGTTCTCATCGGACTAGACTTCGCTATACCCGCTGCAGCAAACGCGGCAAGACAAACCGGTGGCGTAACGTCTGCAAGGATTCCAAAATAGAACGTAAACATGTGAGCAGATAACGTTGGTGCTCCAAGAGCGATAATAGCTGGTGCAGCAATGGTTGAAGTAATGATGTAATTTGCCGTAGTTGGCGTACCCATTCCAAGGATAAGCGAGGCAATCATCGTAAAGAACAAGGTAAGAAGAACGATTCCACCAGAGAAAGATAATAATCCATTGGCAAACTTTAATCCCACACCTGTCAACGTAACTACCCCAACGATAATACCCGCACAAGCCGTAGCCCCAGCAACCGCCAAGGCGGAACGGGCTCCATTTTCTAATGCTTGCAAGATATCTTTAATACCCATTCTAGTCTCTTTTCGGACTGCTCCAACGAGAATCGTTGTTAAGATTCCGTAAAGAGCTGCCCTTGTAGGAGAAATTCCTATCATAAGAAACCCGACAATAGCAACAATCGGTAATAATAGATAAGAGCGCTTTAAAACTTCTTTTTTATCCGGAAGCTCTTCTTTGGTCAATCCTCTTAAGCCGACACGCTTAGCCTCTAAGTGAACCATGACCCAAATCCCGGTAAAGTATAAAATAGCAGGAATGGCTGCCGCTTTAGCAATATCCCAATACGGAATCCCAGTGAACTCAGCCATCAAAAAGGCTGCTGCTCCCATAATAGGAGGCATGATCTGTCCCCCTGTGGAAGCTGATGCCTCTACAGCACCTGCGAATTCCTTACGATATCCTAGTCTTTTCATCATAGGGATCGTGAACGATCCAGATGTAACAACGTTAGCAACAGAACTACCGCTTATTGTTCCTTGAAGAGCACTCGAAAATACAGCAACCTTAGCAGGTCCACCTATTCTACGTCCAGCCACAACAAGTGCCAAATCATTAAAGTAAGCACCGACCCCTGTCTTCTCTAGAAATGCACCAAACAACAGGAAGAGGAAGATAAAGGTTGCTGATACACTGAGAGGTGTTCCGAGAATTCCTTCTAAAGTAAAGTACATATGACCAATTAATCTTTCAAAAGAAACCCCACGATGAGTTAGAAATCCACCTAGATGATTCCCATAGAGGGCATAAAGGAGAAATACAACGGCGATGACAACGATAGGAATCCCTACAACGCGACGTGCAGCTTCTAATACTAGTAGGATAACGATTCCACCCACAATAAAGTCTAATTGGTTAAAAGCCCCAACTCTTGTGATTAAAGCATCGAAATTAAAGAACCAATACAGACTGCTGACAATACCCAGTATAGCAAGGATACCGTCCGTTATAGGAACCTTTGTTCGAATTCCTTTGCCTGTAGCAGGGAACAGAAGAAAAATGAGACCCAAAGCAAAGGCTAAGTGTATGGATCTATGAATTTGTGCCGGTGGTGGAGGGAAAATGGATGCGTATAACTGATAGAAAGAAAAACCAATAGCCATGATGGTAACGAGCCAACCCATTATCCCTGTCAGGTTTCGATAGGATGATTCTTTATCATACTTTGAAAGCAATTCTCTTACTTGTTCATCGGACATAGCAGGGTCCGCATGAGCGTTCTTATTATTTTCCATAAGATCTTTCACCCTTCCATAACGTTACTAAAGATACCCTTTTAGCTTGAATACGGACCCAGCTTCCTGGCGGATTCATTGCTGATAATGCCAACCATTTTTCTTTTACTACGATGTGATGATCCGCTACGACTTGCCCAATAGACAGATCAAAATAGCCTAACTTACGTCGGATGTTGCCGATTGTGTAGTTGCCGTTTTCATTACTATAAGTTTGCCCTGGCTCTATGTTTGACGGATTACCGACCCCGTAAGACTCATAAATTACCTTATCTAGGACAATATCTAGATCTTCATCTATATAATATTCTTCGTAAACAGGAGTCTTATGAATCGAATGGATAAATTGCATGGCAAATCGTTCTTGAATCTTTATCCCTGTTACGTATTTAAGCTCACCGGTCTTCCCATCCGTAATAGTTAAAGCCAGGTGGTGATTTGGCAAAAGCAGAAAAAGAGCAATTCCAAAGCCAATAAACGCTGCTATCGTTCCTTTAAGATGCTTCATACGTAGATAAAAGAGGAGGGAGGTCGAATAAAATCACCTCCCTACCTTGCTTTTATTTTATGCCTTTTTCTTCGAAATACTTCGCAGCACCTGGATGAACGTCTAAACTAACTCCTTCTAGTGCTTTTTCAATGTTGATCTCAGCAGCTTTGGCATGAACAGTCTTCATTTGATCCATGTTCTCATACAAAGCCTTTGTCATGTTGTAAACAAGAGTTTCATCCAATTCAGCACGAGCAACTAATTGAGCCTTAACTGCAACCGTATTCACTTCTTCATCAAAACCAGGGTAAGTTCCAGCTGGAATGTTTTGAGAAGCATAGTATGGGTATTGTTCAATAATCTTCGCCATTTGTTCTTCTGCAATTCCGATTACACGGACACCTTTTGTTGCTGCTAATTCATTTACTGCAGCAGTAGGAGTTCCAGCAGTAACAAACGCTGCATCCAATGTACCATCTTGAATGAAGCTTGCAGATTCTCCGAATGCAAGACGATCAGCCTTACCAAGATCATCAAAAGTTAAACCGTGGATCTCAAGAATTTGTTGAGCATTAGCTTCAGTACCACTTCCAGGAGCTCCTACAGAAACACGCTTACCTTTCAAGTCTTCAACCGTCTTGATTGGGCTGTCTTTAGCTACGATAATTTGAACGGTTTCGTTATAAAGAGAAGCGATAGCTGTTAGGTTACCGATAGCTCCACCTTCTTTAAACATTACACTACCCTTAGAAGCATAATCAGCAATATCTCCTTGAGTAAATGCAAGGTCTACTTGTCCGTCTTTGATCAAACGCATATTCTCTACAGATGCACCAGTACTTTGTGCGGAAGAGTTAATTCCAGCTTTATCTGTGAAAATTTGAGCCATACCTCCACCAAGTGGATAGTACGTACCAGAAGTACCACCCGTTGCGATGATGATAGAATCAGGAGTTTCTCCTTTAGATGCTTCAGGTTGTGCTGGTTGCTCTGCTGGTTGCTCTGCTGGCTGTTCAGCTGGCTTCGGTTGTTCTGCTTGATTTCCACCGCCGCCGCAAGCAACTGCAAATAATGCGAAGACAAGTGTAAATACTAACATGGAAAGAAAGTTCTTTTTCTTCATTTGTATACCCCCTTTTTTTAACTCCGAATAGGATTTTACTATATTTTTCATATTTTATCAAACGCCTGGAGTGAATATTACTTGAAATGGCCTGTTATTCTTCTTACCTTACTGATCATATTTCTTCCTATAACTTCTTCTACTGCTGAAGAAGAAGGAGTTTACTTGCTTATTTCCAAGTCTAGGAATAAACTCATTATTGTTCTTAACGAGGAGCCTCAATATGTATTTCCGATTGCTACTGGAATCTCTGCTGAAAAAACACCTAAAGGAACCTTTCACATCATCCGGAAAGTAAAAAACCCCTGGTACATTCCTAAGAACATACCAGGAGGCGACCCAACTAACCCAATTGGTTCACGATGGCTTGGTTTGGATGTACCAGGTACTGATGGCTATAAATTTGGTATACATGGCACCAATAATCCGGAAAGCATTGGGAAGCATGTAAGCCAAGGGTGCATACGAATGAATAATCGCGATGTGGAATGGCTATTCAGACATATACCCTTAGGCACCAAGGTAATCATAACCCACTAGTCACTAGCCAAACATATTCCGATAGTCTTCTTCTGAGATCAAGACCTCCCGTGCTTTACTCCCTGATTGTCCAGCAATAAACCCTTCTGATTCCATCATATCTATTAATCGGGCGGCTCTATTATATCCAATACGAAAACGTCTTTGCAGGGAGGAAGCCGACGCTTGACCTTGTTCCACCATAAAGAGTAGCGCTTCCTCAAACAATTCATCTTCACTCTCACTACTCGCTTGTACAGCACGAGTGAGTTGTTCTTTATCAAATAAGTAATTTACCTTCTGTTGCTTCTTCACATGCTCCACAACCATCTCAATCTCTTCATCCGATACAAAGTTTCCTTGTAATCGAATCGGCTTCGCAAGACCACTTGGGTAGTAGAGCATGTCTCCCTTTCCAAGCAGTCTCTCCGCTCCCCCCATATCCAGTATGGTCCTGGAATCTGCCCCAGACGAAACGGCGAAAGCAATTCTTGTTGGGATGTTCGCTTTAATTAAACCAGTTATAACATCAACAGATGGACGCTGAGTCGCAACAAGTAAGTGAATCCCGCAAGCTCTCGCTTTTTGCGCTATACGACAAATCGCCTCTTCCACATCCCCAGGAGCCACCATCATTAAGTCTGCGAGCTCATCGATAATGATAATAATGTATGGAAGCTTCTCCATTCCCTCTTGTTGTGCTGTATGGTTGAATCTCTCTATATCGCGGACTCCCTTATCAGCAAACTTCTCATATCGAGAATCCATCTCTTCCACTGCCCAACGCAAAGCCGCGGTTGCCTGCTTGGGATCCGTCACGACAGGCGTTAGTAGATGCGGGATATGGTTATAAGGTGCTAACTCTACCACTTTTGGATCAATTAGAATCAGTCGGACATCGGAAGGCTTTGCTTTATAAAGAAGACTAACCAGTATCGAATTGATACAAACACTTTTACCCGACCCAGTAGATCCTGCAATAAGTCCGTGAGGCATCTTCTTCAAATCACCAATAATCGGAGCCCCACCAATGTCTCGTCCAAGAGCAATGGCTAATGGAGAGGGATTGGAGCGGAACTCCTGAGATTCAAGAATCGAACGTATAAACACAGGTGAAGGTTGTTCATTAGGCACTTCTATGCCAATGGCTGAACGACCTGGTATCGGAGCCTCCATCCGAATATCCTTGGCTGCTAAAGCTAATTTGATGTCATCAATGAGATTGGTAAACTTATTCACTTTCACACCAGGTGCAGGTTGCAGCTCATATCGAGTTACTGTTGGCCCTTTGACAACTCCCACTACGTCAGCATTAACATGAAAGTTTTCGAGGGCGACTGAAAGTTTTTGGATCTGCTCATCCGTATACTCATCGTCATTTCCTTGTAAAGGAGGTTCCTTCCTCAGAAGATGAATACTTGGCATATGATACATATTCACATCATGGGTGGAATTACTTTGATGAACTTTAGTAGATGAATAGAAGTTACCTAAAGCTCTTGGCAAATTCTTCTCTTCAACAGGGGTAGACGATCGAACTCCCTGAAGATACGATGGAACATATGGAGCAGGAGTCGCTCGAGTCTCTGTTAGTATAGGCTCAGTTGTTTCTAAGTCAGGATCAAAGGAGCTTGGCGAGACGGTTGTAGTGCATTCTGTGGGTTCTACCATTAGATCTGGTAGCGAGACCGTTATGGCTTGGGCTTCAATTAAGGGTTGATCATTATCATTAACGGGTGAATCTAGTAAAACGGATCGTATACGTATAGGCTCTGAGGGTTCGCTTGGTACTGTTATTTCTAAATCCAATGACTTCTCCTCGATTGGGACTACTGTTGCTTCCAGTTTTTCGCTGAGTGCTTCTTTAGTGGTTGCAATCTCCTCATTAGCTAATTCTTCTTTTACTAGAACCTGAGGTTCGTGAAGCTTGCTCTCGATGGTTTGAGACTGACTCTCTGTTTTCTGTTGTACAATTCCCGTATGCACAAAGCTATCTAGGTTTCTTGGAGAATTCCCATCCACCCTCATAGTACCGTGTATAGGTGATACGATAGTCGTTGGTTTAAAAGCTGGTTTTGCTTTTTGCTCACGTTTAACATCTGATTGGATAACCCGCTCTGGAGTCTGTGGACTGCGTGTAACGTTTGGTTTGCGGGGTGGAGTGGAGTGGCTTACATTTCCCCTAGAAGGTGGATTCCCTCTTGTACTTTCCACATCATCTGGAATCATAGGAAAACGAAAATGAGATGAACCTTGATTTTTCGGATAGACCGTCCTCGTTCTTACTTGAGCTTCAGGCTTCCATCGTTCACTTGGCTGCTCACTCTCTATTTTCGTTTCTTTATCTTCACTCTCAGAACTGAGAGCCTCGGAAATTCTTTTCCACCACTTCTTCATTCTAGACACATCCTTCTAAATTACACTTAAACCAAATTCTTCATTTTTTTATCTTAACATGAGTGAACATCTGTTTGAAGTGGAAATAAGATTAATATCATCCATAGTATTATAAGACTATTAGTGACTGAGTCTGAAAACGAGAAATAAAAAATAACCGGACACTTCCTGCTCTTCATCTCAAGGCATGCAAAACGGCCAACAAAACGGAAATTCTCCACCTGTTGGCTTTACAGAATCCATAAATGAGAGTTTCGGAACGAGGGAAATCTACTGTTATTTTTCTATCGGCAGTTGGGGGGCTACTGTCTGCTGTCGGAACATATAACCGGAGTTTATTCCGCTATTTCGTTAATCGGTTCAAAAATGGCCATAATAAACGGAAAATTTTCCGTTAAACATGACAAAACTCCACATTTGACGGAATTTGGGGCGAATAGACGGAATTGATTCCGCTATTTCCCCCTCAAAGCCCATCAAATCAAAAATAACCGGAAATGCTCCGCTTATTAGACCTCATTCCTTCGGAGCAACAAAACAAAAAAACCACCAGTCTGGTGGTTTGAACTTTATGTATTCTGGCAGGGGCAGTAGGAATCGAACCCACACTGGAGGTTTTGGAGACCTCTGTTCTACCGTTAAACTATGCCCCTCAAATATGGTAGCGGCGGAGGGGATCGAACCCCCGACCTTACGGGTATGAACCGTACGCTCTAGCCAGCTGAGCTACACCGCCCTATTCAATTCTANCGCTCTAGCCAGCTGAGCTACACCGCCATATTATGAAACTTCTCTGGTGCTCCCGACAGGAATCGAACCTGCGACCTCATCCTTACCATGGATGCGCTCTACCGACTGAGCTACAGGAGCCTAACTGGCGGAGAGTGAGGGATTCGAACCCTCGCGGCAGTTGCCCACCCTAACGGTTTAGCAAACCGTCCCCTTCGGCCTCTTGGGTAACTCTCCAAAGTAATATAGATGTAGATGGCAGAGAGGAAGGGATTCGAACCCTCGA